>DASPVY010000106.1:0-5103 GCA_035622115.1 Candidatus Acidiferrales bacterium | reverse complement strand
GCGGCGCCTCGTTCTTGGAAAGCATTCCGGACGCAACGCCCTCCGAGCGCATCTCCTCGAGCTGGGCTTCATGGCCAGCGAAGATGAATTGCGCCAGTGCTACAGCGCGGCGATGGCGCTCGCCGATGCGTCCAAGGAAGTATCGGATCGCGATCTTTTGACCATCGTCCACCGCGTTCGCCGCGGGAACAAGGCCGTTGGGAGTGGAACCGGAGTGGGATTGACGGCCGGCGACTGAATTCGCCGCGCGAACTTGCGGCTAAGATGTTTGAAAGATTTCGAACCGCCGAACGCGAAAAAATGTCGCGTCTGGCGCGCGACACGAGTGAGTTCAATGAGCAGAGTGAACAAGAAAATCATCGTCCTCCCAGGCGATGGAATCGGCCCAGAAGTCACGGCAGCCGCGACGCGGCTGCTCGCTGATTGCGCGAGCGCATTTGACTATCGCTTCGACTTGCAGGAAATGCCCTTCGGTGGGAATGCCATCGATCGTTGCGGCGAGCCGCTGCCTTCCGAAACTCTCGAGGCATGCCGTCACGCCGACGCGATTCTTCTTGGCGCCGTCGGCGGCCCGAAGTGGGATAGTCAGCCGATTGGCAAGCGTGCAGAGAGCGGTTTGCTGGCGCTCCGAGGCGGCCTCGAGCTTTACGTCAATTACCGTCCGATCCGGGTGCGCGAGTCGCTCGTGGGAATTTCGCCCGTGCGGGCGGAAAAAGTTCGCGGCTGCAATTTTGAAATCATCCGCGAGTTGGCGGGCGATATTTATTTCGGCGCGCATGAACACTACGCCGAGAACGGGCGCGAGTCAGCGCGCGACCTGGCGCAGTATTCCGAAGACGAAATCGAGCGGATCGCGCGCTATGCGTTCGAACGCGCGGCTGCGCGCCGCAGGCGGCTGGTCAGCGTGGACAAGGCCAACGTCCTCGCGACGTCCGTTCTCTGGCGCAAGACGGTCACGCGTGTGGCGAATGATTATCCGGGCGTCACACTCGAACATATGTATGTCGACAACGCTGCGATGCAAATCGTGCTCAATCCAGCGCGGTTCGATGTCATCGTCACCTCGAATCTTTTTGGCGACATCCTGAGCGACGAAGCCGCGGCGCTCGCGGGCTCGATTGGCCTCATTCCCTCCATGAGCCGCGGCCGCTCGCCGATTGGCGCGCTTTACGAACCCATTCATGGCTCGGCGCCATCGCTCGCCGGGCGCGATATTGCCAGCCCGCTTGGCTCGATTTTCTGCGTGAGCTTGATGTTGCGGGAGTCGTTCGGACTGCACTCCGAGGCGGAGTGGATCGAATCGGCGGTCGATCGCGTTTTGGAACAGGGCTATCGCACAGCCGACATCGCTGAGCCCGGAACTGAGCCCGTCGGTTGCTCTAAAATTGTCGAGTTGATTCGCGCGGAAATGTCCGATTCGCTCGTTCACGCGGAACGTTACGGTTGGGGCGTCTAGAAAGAATCGCCGGGGCCTACATCCTCTTCAAAACCAGCGTGGCAGCAATGAAATCGTGCAGGGCCTGCTTCTTCTGCGTAAAGCCAGCCATGATGTAACCGATGGCCAGCGGCACCATGCCCGTGATCATCTTTGCGAAGTATCGCCCGGTCGCGTGGCCAAATGTCAGCCGCTTGCCTTCTATGTCCGTGACCATCAATCCGATCGCCCTTTTCCCGAGCGTCGCCTGCCACGTTGAGCTTTCCATGAGCGCGTAGTAAAGCCAGGCGCCGCCGATTATGGCGACGATCAAAAGAAGAACGAACATGATGACGGCGGCCGGAAAAACGAAGTCTTCCGGAGGGCTGTTTTGGATGTGGGAAAGCGCAGCGCCGGCTCCCGTGGCCAGAGCTAAGATGGCAATCACGGGAATGAAGCATATTCCCATGATCACCCCGTCGATCAGATAAGCCGCAAATCGAAGCCAGAATCCGGCATATGGCAGGGGCGGAGCCAGAAACATCGGCTGTGCAGCGTAGGCTCCTTGCGGAAGCGGCGCTGCGATGGGAGCGCCAGGCGGTGAACCAGGATGCTGCGGCACAGGCGTTCCGCAATTCGTGCAAAACGCCGATCCCTCCGGCAACGTAGCGCCGCAGCGCGAACAGAACATCGCTAACTCCCCGGCGCTTCACGCGCGCGAAAGGTCATGACATTTGCTTGACCACGAGCGTTCCCGCGATCAGGTCGTGCAGTGCCTGCTTTTTCTGCGTGAACCCCGCCATGATGTAGCCAATGAACAGAGTCATCGCCGAAATGATTCGGGCGAAGTATCTCCCCGTCGCGCGGCCAAAGCTGATTCGGCGGCCCTCAAGATCGGTCACTTGAAGCCCCAGTGCTCTCTTTCCCAGCGTTGCTTGCCACGACGAACTCTCAAGAAGCGCGTAATACAGCCAGTTCACGACAAGCGCAGCCACGGCCAGCCGGCCCACCGACGTAAACATCGGGATAATGTCTTCCGGATTGCCCGGACGCATGTGCGTGGCCATCCTCATTAACGATACGCCGAACAAGGGAAACAGGACCAAGCCGCCCACGACCTGCAGTACTACGCGATCGATAATCCACGCGACGAATCGCAGCCAGAAACCGGCGTACGCGGGACTGTGCACGGGCGCCGGCGTGGGCACGGCTGCCGGCGTCACGCCTCCGGTTGGTTGCCCGCAGTTCGGGCAGAAGACGACACCTTCAGTAACAGTCGCACCGCATTTGGAACAGAACATTCGGCCTCCTCTCCAGCGCCGAGAGAATCGAAGGAGTAAACTCGTTGCGGCATCCTACTTAACTCGCTTCCCGCGGGTCAACAACTACCGCTGTGCGGCGCCAGAAATCAGTCCTGCGGGGGCCTTATTCTGTATTGCTTGGTGATCATGCGGTCGAGCATGCGGTCCGAAAAAATCCGCTTCATCCAGCGCACCGCGTGGCCCGTGCTCGTGACGGGGTAGCGTGCGCGCGGAGGCGTATCGCGAATCGCGCGAAGAATCACGCGCGCGCAGTCATCCGGCGTGTACTTTGGATTTTTCGTGACCTGCGCCCAGCCGGTGCGGAAGCCCTCATACACCATCCGGTAGGGGCTTTTTTGCGCGCGAGTGACGTAGGCGGAGGAGAGTTGGGTGGCGGCGTTCTCAATGTTGGTGGGAATGAATCCGGGTTCGATCAAGATCACGTGGATCCCGAAGGGAATCAACTCGAAGCGCATCGAATCGCTCAGGCCTTCGAGGGCGTGTTTGCTGCTCGAGTATGGCCCCATGACGGGGCTACCGAGCAACCCGGCGACGGAACTCATATTTATGATCCGGCCGCGGCGGCGCTCGCGCATGGCGGGCAGAACCCGCTGCGAAAGGCGCACAATGGCGAAATAGTTCGTATCGAACTGCTTGCGCAAATCGGCGAGAGAAATTTCCTCGACCACCGCGCCGATGGCGATTCCGGCATTGTTGATCAAGATTTCCACCGGCCCGGCCTGTTGCTCGATTTCTGCGACAGCGCGATTAACCGACTCGTCGTCCGTCACGTCAAGTTCGAGCGTAGCAAGCGGCAAGTTCCGGTCGTTCGCTTCCACGTCCAGGGCCGCGCGCCGATGGGCGTTGCGTCCCCCTGCAAAAACGCGATAACCCTCGCTCGCCAGCAGCAATGATGTCGCTCGGCCGAGTCCGTCCGTGCCGCCGGTCACGAGAACGGCGGAGCTTTTTGAAGTATCGACTGCCGTCATCGCAGATCCTCGACAACTTTAGCGTCCATTTCGGCCGCAATCGTAGGACGCCATGAACACCGCGTCAATGAACATCGCCGCGCATTTGCCCGAGGCGCTGCGAATTTCTTTCGCTCCGGAAAATCCGTTTTGGCGTCACGCGCGTACTCATGCCGGGTACGGAATTTCAAAACTTTTCGAAGCGAAAGGAATGAAGGATGAGAAAAATTCTGGCAACAGCTTTGCTTGCATTGGTCGGTCTATCGGGAGCCGTTTCTTTTGCGGGAACTCAGGACAAGCCCGTGATGGTCGGCGGCCAGGCGATGCTTCCAACCAAGGACATCGTCGACAACGCCATGAACTCGGCGGATCACACCACGCTGGTCGCGGCCGTAAAAGCAGCGGGTCTCGTGGACACCTTAAAGGGGCCCGGCCCATTTACCGTTTTCGCGCCGACAAATGAAGCCTTCGCGAAATTGCCGGCCGGCACGGTGGACACTCTGCTCAAGCCTGAAAATCACGACACGCTGGTAAAAATCCTTACCTATCACGTTGTCGCGGGACGCTACTCCACCGCGGCGCTCAAAAAGGAAATCCATGCAGGGCATGGACAAGCGACGCTCAAGACCGTCAGCGGCGGCACTTTGACCTTCATGATGAACGGTGACGACAACATCATCATCAAGGACGAGAAGGGCAATTGGGCCAATCTGACGATCGGGAACGTGAACCAGTCGAATGGGGTTATCCAGGTGATCGACACGGTTCTGATGCCGAGCTAACCCGCGCTCGGACTCGCGCCACGACAGAGGCCCGCGCCACGCGCGGCGCGGGCTTCTGCTTTTTGGCAAGCCTTTGAACGCCGCCGAATAAACCATTCGCTTTCTCTGGAATATTCCCGGTAAAGTCTTCGATGCGGCGCCACTCACTCCCCTACGCCCGCATCGTAGCGATGAAGGAGATTGGCGATGATTAAGAAGGTGAAAAGCGGCTACAAGGTGGTCTCTGAGAAAACGGGAAAGAATCTCGGTGGGCCTTACAAGACAAAGGCCGAAGCTGAAAAACGCCTCCGCCAAGTGGAATACTTTAAGCACAACAAAGGCTAGATTTAACGACTAAATAAGGCGGACACGGTCCGCCTCGGCGATTCCCACAGGCCCCTCTGAATTCCACAGGGCGCCCCTCAAAATCCTCGCGAAACCTGCTTGACGTTTGTAATGAAACTGTTATACTTTTTGATTGTCAGGGGGTGGGTCTGTATAGATTATTCTGCCTGACACCCTGCAAATCGGCCTTGTTTTCAACGAGGTGAGGTTGTTTACGAATAGCGGGTAGAAAGAAATCGAGCTTCGCGCGATTCCGTCCTCCGGCGGTTCAACTCGGAGAATGGACGGACTCACCCGGCGCTCGACGCCGGGTT
>DASPVY010000105.1:0-15243 GCA_035622115.1 Candidatus Acidiferrales bacterium | reverse complement strand
TTGCGGAGCGTCGCACGACGATGCGCCGGGTTGCGGCCAAGTTTATAGCCTGACTTCATGTGTCTCATGGTCGTTCCCGCCGCTCACAGCCCGGCGGTTTCCTCCGGAGGCAGCGGCGCGGTCTGGCTCGGCAACGGCGGCCAGATGATCCGCCCGCGGTCGTCGAACTTCATCCCGAGGCTCAAGCCCATCTTCTGGAGTATTTCCTTGATCTCGTTCAGCGACTTGCGCCCGAAGTTTTTCGTCTTCAGCATTTCGGATTCGGTCTTCTGCACGAGCTCGCGCAGGCTCTGAATGTTGGCATTCTTCAAGCAATTGTAGGAGCGTACCGAAAGCTCGAGCTCCTCGACGGAGCGGTCGAGATGCTCGAGACGCGGGTCATTGTAATTCTCGACGACCTCTTCCGGCAGATCCGGCGACTCTTCGAAATTGATGAAGATGCTCATGTGATCCTTCATCAGCTTCGACGCCAGACCGATCGCGTCCTGCGGCGTGATCGCGCCGTTGGTCCAAACTTCGAGCGTGAGCTTCTCATAGTCGGTCATTTGCCCGAGTCGAGCCGCTTCGACTGCGTAATTCACTTTGCGCACCGGCGAATGCACGGAATCGATCGGAATATAGCCGATCGGGAGATCCTCGTCGAAGTTCCGGTCGGCCGATACATAGCCGCGGCCGTTCTTCACGCGCATCTCGAGCTCGAGTTTCCCGCCCTCGCTCACCGTCGCGATGTAGACGTTCTTATCGAGAACGGCGATGTCGGCATCTTCTTCGATTTTTTCCGACGTCACCGGTCCGGGCGTGTCCACATTCAACGTGATGGTCTTGGGCTGATCCGAATTCAACTTCAGCGGCACCTGCTTCAAGTTCAAAATGATGTCAGTGGCGTCCTCGACCACGCCGGGAATTGGCGAAAACTCATGAAGAACGCCTTCGATTTTCACCGCCGTAATCGCCGCGCCTTCAATCGAGCTGAGCAGGGCCCGGCGGATGGCATTCCCCACCGTCGTTCCCCAGCCGCGCTCAAATGGCTGCGCCGAAAACTTCCCGTACTTGTCCGTTAGCGTTTCGAGTTCCGCCGCCAACCGCTTTGGCTTCTGAAAGCCTTTCCACATCTTTCATTTTCCTCCCGCCCGCTCACGCAGGCCCACGCAACAAATTCTGCAGACTACTTTGAATACAATTCGACGATCAGCTGCTCGTTGACCGGCGGCGTCTGCACATCTTCACGCCGCGGCAAGGCAATGACCCTGGCCTTGAAATTTTCGCGGTCGATATCGAGCCATGGCATCTGCCCCTGGCTCTGCGCGAGATTCCGGGCTTCGAGCACCATCGGGTTCTGGTGCATCTTGTCCTTGATCGTGATTTCGTCCCCGATTTGCACCAGATAATTCGGAATGTTGACCTTGCGTCCGTTGACGCGCACGTGCCCGTGCAGAACGAACTGCCGCGCCTGCGAGCGAGAAGACGCCACGCCCATGCGATAAATCACGTTGTCGAGACGCCGCTCCAGCATGACGATGAGATTCGACCCCGTCGGCCCTTGCGCGCGCACCGCTTTCTCGAAATACGACCGGAACTGCCGCTCCAGCAGTCCATATGTGCGCTTCATCTTCTGCTTTTCGCGCAACTGCACGCCGTATCCCACCATCTTGGCCCGGCGCGCCTGGCCGTGCTGTCCCGGAACAAAATTTCGCTTTTCGATCGCGCACTTCTCAGTAAAACAGCGCAATCCTTTCAGGAAAAGCTTCTGCCCTTCCCTCCGGCACAGCCTGCAGACTGCTTCACGATGTCTTGCCAATTGCCCTTCTCCTTTGCAAAAACTTGCGAAGCCGCCGCGCTCGAGAATTAAACCCGGCGGCGCTTCGGAGGCCGGCAACCGTTGTGCGGTACCGGCGTTACGTCTTTGATGGCATTGATGTGAAGGCCTGCGGCCGCCAGCGCGCGAATTGCAGACTCGCGCCCGGCTCCCGGTCCCTTCACGCGAACTTCCACCGACTTCATTCCATACTGATCGCGCGCGACTCCGGCCGCGGCCATGGCCGCTTGCTGTGCGGCGTACGGCGTGCCTTTGCGCGATCCTTTAAATCCCACGGATCCGGCCGACGACCAGCTCACGGCGCGCCCATCCGGATCCGTCAACGTGACAATGGTATTGTTGAAAGTCGCCTGGATGCACACGACGCCGTGCGGCACCACGCGCTTTTCCTTCTTCTTGCGAAACTCTTTCTTGCGCTTGGACGGTTTCGCTCCTGCTGCCGGCGCTGCGGCCGCGTCTTGGGGTTCTTTCGCCACGTCTGTTCCTCTCCTCTGAATCGCTCGAGCGAATTACTTGCGGATCGCGACTTTCTTCTTCGCGGCCACCGCTCCCTTTCGCGGACCCTTCCGCGTGCGCGCGTTGGTGTGCGTTCGCTGGCCGCGCACAGGCAAATTGCGCCGGTGGCGCAGCCCGCGATAGCATTGAATTTCGATTAGCCGCCGGATGTTCATCTGCATCTCCTTGCGGAGATCGCCTTCCACGCGGCCTTCGGATTCAATTGCCTGGCGGAGCTTGTTCACTTCTTCTTCCGTCAGGTCCTTGACCTTCTTGGTTTCGTCAACGCCGGCCTTTGCGGCAAGCTTCTTCGCGCGCGCCTGCCCGATGCCGTAGATGGCGGTGAGTCCGACCCAGAGTCTTTTATTCGGCGGCAAATCCACGCCTGCGATGCGTGCCATGATTCTCCCTCCCTAACCCTGGCGCTGGCGATGCTTCGGATTCGTACAGATCACGCGTACCACGCCGCGCCGATGCACGATCTTGCACTTCATGCAGATTTTCTTCACTGATGCCCTAACCTTCATTTCCTGCTCCGTTTCCTCATAGTCCGGCATCGCCCGCGCTATTTGTAGCGATAGACGATTCGCCCGCGCGTCAGATCGTATGGCGAAAGCTCGACCGCGACCCGGTCGCCCGGCAGAATGCGAATAAAATTCTTGCGCATCTTCCCGGAAATGTGCGCGAGCACTTGATGCTTGTTCTCGAGTTCCACTCGGAACATCGCGTTCGGCAACGGCTCAATCACCGTGGCCATGACCTCGATGGCATCCTCTTTCGAATTGCCGTCGTCGCTCTTCTTCTTTTCAGGCTCCGGTCTCTTGTTCATGAACTCCTGTTTTCCCTCGCACTCACCAGCACGGGCCCGCAGCGTCGCGCGGCCGCGTCAAAATCCACGGCCCGTTCGCCGTAACTGCGACGGTGTGCTCGAAATGCGCCGAGTCGCTTCCGTCCGCTGTGACGGCGGTCCATTTATCCCCCAGGACGCGCACCGCCGGCCCGCCTGAATTCACCATCGGCTCGATTGCCAGGACCATTCCTTCAAGCAACCGAGGACCACGGCCCGGTTCGCCGTAATTCGGCACCTGCGGCTCTTCGTGCATCTGGGTTCCGATGCCGTGTCCCACAAACTCGCGCACGACCGAATAGCCGTTCGATTCGACCCACTGCTGGACCGCGGCTGAAACATCGCTCAAGCGATTCCCCGGCCGGACTTTTTGAATCGCGTGATCGAGCGACTCGCGCGTCACTCTTAAAAGCTTCTCGCGTCCCGGCGCGATCTTTCCCACCGGCACCGTGAGCGCGGCATCTCCGTAATAGCCGTCCAGCTCGACACCGAAATCCATGGATAGAATGTCGCCTTCCTTCAACGTCCGCCGCTCAGACGGTATGCCGTGCACGACTTCCTGATTGATTGATGTGCACAGCGATCCGGGATAACCCATGTATCCTTTGAACGCAGGCCGCGCGCCATGCTCCGCTGCGTATTTCTCGGCCAATTCGTCCAAATCCTTCGTGGTGACGCCCGGCCGGACGTTGTTCTGCAACTCTTGAAGAGCGCCCCAGACGACTTGCCCGGCGCGAAACATCTTCTCGAGTTCGCGTTCGTCCTTACGCACGATGGCCATCGACGCTGTGCTCGGCAAGGATCTCCAGCAACTTCTTGCCGACTTCCTCGACGCTCGCTGATCCGTCCACTTCCTCGAGATCTCCAGTCGAGCGGTAATATTCAATCAGCGGCTGCGTTTGTCTTTCAAACGCGGCGAGCCGGTCCAGCACCACCTCGGCGCGGTCATCAGAACGCTGGACGAGCGTGCCGCCGTCGACGAGGCAGCGGCCGTCCTGACCGTTCGGGAGATCGTGAACGTTGTAAATCTCCCCACCCACGCTGCAGACGCGGCGACCCGCCACGCGCCGGACCAGAACGTCGTGGTCCACGCGAAAATTTACTGCGACCGGTTTGCGAAAATGCCGTTTCCGCAGGATCTCATCGAGCCTCTGAGCCTGCGGCATCGTCCGCGGAAAACCGTCGAGCAGAAATCCCTTGGCGCAATCCGGCCGGCCGATTCGTTCTTCCACGATCCCAAGCACGATATCGTCGGGAACCAGCTCGCCCCGATCCATGATCGGCTTGGCTTTTAGCCCGAGCTCAGTCCCGTGGTTGACGTGGTCGCGCAGCAAGTCTCCCGTCGAAAGATGGGGGACGTGATACATCTCGGCAAGCCTTCTTGCCTGCGTCCCTTTACCGGCGCCCGGTGGACCTAGAAAAATCAGAGGCCGCTTCAACCCCATCCGCACACCCGCCAACCTTGAGCCTGAACTAAGTCCGGCGTCCGCGTACTTTGCCGCGGCGCACGAACCCATCGTAGTTCCGCATCACGAGCTGCGCTTCGACCTGCTGCACCGTATCCATCGCCACGCCGACGACAATCAGCAGCGATGTTCCACCGAAGTAAAACGTGACCCCCAGCCCCTCGAGTACGAACCGCCACATATGCGCATCAAACCACTCGCCGCCGAGCCAGACGGGCAAATGCTGCAGGTGAATTCCCGAAATCATCCACTCCGGAATCAGGCAGACAATCGCCAGATATACGCCGCCCACAAACGTCAGTCGGGTCAAGATCCGGTTGATGTGCTCCGACGTGTTCCGCCCGGGGCGAATTCCCGGGATAAATCCCCCGTATTTCCGCATGTTGTCGGCCAGCTCCGTGGGATTGAATATGATTCCCACGTAGAAAAATGCGAAAAAAATGATCAGGAAAACGTAGATCAACGTGTAAAGCGGTTCGCCCCAGCCGATCATCTTTGCGAAGCGGCTGAAGAAGGGCGACTTGCTTTGAAAGATCAGTGACAGCGTCTGCGGAAATGTCAGCAGCGAACTCGCGAAAATCGGCGGAATCACGCCGCCCGAATTCACGCGCAGCGGCAGATAGGTCATCTGGCCACCCATCACTTTTCGGCCCACCACCCGCTTCGCGTACTGCACCGGAATGCGCCGCTGGCCGCCCTCCATGAACACGATGAACGCCACCACAGCCAGCATCATCGCCAGCAGCAAGATGATGGCAATCGGCGTAAACGCTCCCCACTGCTGCGTGGTGGCCTTCTCCCACAGATCCTTGATGCCGCGCGGCAAACCCACCACGATGCCCGCGAAGATGATCAGCGACATTCCGTTGCCGATGCCCCGGTCACTTATCTGCTCACCCAGCCACATGATGAATGCCGAACCAGTCGTCAACGTCAGCATGGTCATCAGGATGAAACGCGGCCCGGGATGATAGACCAGGGACGTCCCGGCCAGCCGCTGGTTCTGGAGCGTCAGCGCGATCGTGAACGACTGGAACGCGCTCAGAATGATCGTCAGGTAGCGCGTGTACTGCGTAATTTTCCGCCGGCCGAGCTCGCCTTCCTTTTGCAACCGCTCGAGATACGGCCACACCACCACCATCAACTGCAAAATAATCGATGCCGTGATGTACGGCATGATCCCCAAGGCAAAAATCGTGAGCCGGCGCAGGTTGCCACCGCTGAACAAATCAAAAATTCCCAGCACCGAACCTTGGCCCTGCTGGAAAAGCGTCTGCAGGAGGTCGGTATTGATACCGGGCGTGGGAATGAAAGCTCCGAGGCGATACACTCCCAGCAACGCCAGCGTAAACAACACACGGTTACGCAGGTCCGGCGTGCGGAAAATGTTGCGAAACGCCTCGAACAGCTTTCTCATGACAAGACTTCGGCCTTTCCTCCGGCAGCAGCGATTTTTTCCTGCGCCGACTTGCTGAATGCGTGGGCCTTGACCGTCAGCGCCACCTTCAACTCGCCATCGCCGAGCACCTTCACGCCGTCACGCCGCGCGTAGATCATTCCGTGCTTCACAAGCTCTTCCGGCCCCACCGTCGTACCCGCGGCAAACGCGTTCAGCGTCTCGACGTTTACGACCGAAAGTTCCCGCGGAAACGGATTCGAGAATCCGCGCTTGGGCATTCGCCGGTGCAACGGCATCTGGCCGCCTTCAAACCCGCGGCGTCGCGAATAGCCGCGCCGCGATTGCTGGCCCTTGTTCCCGGCTCCAGACGTCTTGCCGAGTTTCGAGCCCATGCCGCGGCCGACGCGCACTTTGCGGTGCTTCGAGCCTCGCGGCGGCTTCAAATTGGAAAGCGTGGGTTTCATTTCGCCCTCTAACCTTGAATCTCAACCAGGTGATGCACGCGCGCGATCATTCCGCGAATCGCCGGCGTATCCGGCTGCTCGACAATTTCATTCATCCGGCGGAAGCCCAGTCCCCGGATGGTCTGCCGCATCGAGCGCGGGCAGCCGATGAAGCTGCGCACCCACTTGATCTTCAATGTACCTGCTGATTTTTTGGCCATCTCACGTTTCCGAAACTAAGACGTCGCCGTTGCCGCGGCTTCTTCGCCGGTCTTCCCGCGCAATTCCGCCACCTTCGAGGCGCTCTTTAGATGCAGCAGCGCATCAAACGTCGCTTTGATGACGTTGTGCGGATTCGACGTCCCAATCGACTTCGTCAGAACGTTCTGAATCCCCGCGACTTCCATCACCGCGCGCACCGGACCTCCGGCAATCAGACCCGTGCCTTCCGACGCAGGCTTCAGCAGCACCTGCCCCGAGCCGTAGCGCCCGACCACCTGGTGCGGGATGGTCGTGCCCTTCAGGTTCAGCTTCACCATGTTTTTCTTGGCCTGCTCGATGGCCTTGCGAATGGCCATGGGAACTTCGCGCGCCTTGCCCATGCCGAAGCCGGCGTGGCCGTGCTGGTCGCCGACCACCACCAGCGCCGAGAAACTGAGGTTCTTGCCGCCTTTGACGACCTTCGTGACACGATTGATGGCCACGACCTGGTCCTTCAGATTTGCGGGGTTGGTGTCGATGACCCGTCGAACCGAAAGCGTATCTTTGAGCTCTTGTTTCGGCATAGAGTTAGAACTTCAGTCCTGCCTCTCGGGCCGCTTCCGCCAGTGCCTGAATGCGGCCGTGATATTGATATCCGCCACGGTCAAAAACCACGCGCTCGACCCCGGCGGCCTTGGCGCGCTCCGCAATCGCTTTGCCCACAATCTTTGCCGCCGCGATATTTCCGCCGCCTTTGATCTGTTTTTTCACTTCGCCGTCGAGCGAGCCCGCCGACGCGAGAGTGCGACCCGCATGGTCGTCAATCACCTGCGCGACGATGTGTCGCGCCGACCGAAATACGCAAAGCCGCGGGCGTTCGGCATTGCCGGCAATTTTGCGCCGGAGTCGCGAGTGCAGCCGCTCGCGATGCGCGCTCCGGGAAAGCTTTCGAACTGGGACTGTTGCCACGCTCGTTCTCCTCGTTGCCTGCCGGGAATTAGCCCGCGGTCTTTGCCGCGCCGGCCTTGCCCGCCTTCTTCTTCAGCCGCTCGCCCGTGATTCGAATTCCTTTTTGCTTGTAGGGATCAGGCGGACGCAAGCCGCGGAGATTCGCCGCCACTTGTCCCACCTGGCCCTTGTCCGCGCCGCTCACCGTCAAATGCGTCTGCTTCTCCACCGCAATCTGAATTCCCTCTGGAATCGGGAATTCCACCGGGTGCGAGAATCCAAGCGAAATCATCAAATTCTTGCCTTTCACTTCCGCGCGGTACCCAACGCCCACGATATCGAGATCCTTCTTGAATCCCTGGGTGACGCCGACCACCGCATTCGCCACCAGCGCTCGCGCCAGGCCGTGCAGCGCGCGCTGCTCGTCATTCGCGCGCAGCGCCGTCAGAATTCCGTCCTTCGTCTCAAAGCGAATGCCGCGCGGCACCGCGACCGTCATCTTGCCCTTGGGCCCCTGCACGTTCACGGAATCCGCCTGCACCTGCACCTTCACGCCCTGAGGCACTGCTATCGGTTTTTGTCCAATTCGCGACATGAATCACTCTTCCCCGAAAATTCCTACCAAACCTCGCACAGCAATTCGCCGCCGACGCCTTCCTTGCGCGCGGCGTGACCGGTCATCAGCCCGCGGGGCGTCGAGACGATCGAGATGCCCATTCCACCCACCACCGCGCGGATATCGGTCTTGCCGACGTAACGCCGGCAGCCCGGCCGGGACACCCGCTTCAGATTCGTAATCACGCTGCGGCGGTCTGGCGTGTAGCGCAGGAAAACGCGCAACGTCTTTTTCACCTTTGTGTCGTCGACAACCTTGTAGCTCGCGAGATAGCCCTCATCCTTGAGGATCCGCGCGATCTCGACTTTCAGTCTCGACGCCGGCAAATCCACGCGCGCGTGCTTGGCACGCGAGGCGTTGCGGATGCGCGTCAACATATCCGCGATTGGGTCTGTGGTCATTCCATTCCCTCTTTCTTACCAGCTCGCCTTCACGACGCCGGGGATTTCACCCTTCAGCGCCAGGCCGCGGAAACAGATGCGGCACATCTGGAACTTGCGTAGTGTTCCCCGCGCCCGGCCGCAGATGCGGCAGCGGTTGCGGTGGCGAACCTTGAATTTCGGTTTCTTCAACTGCTTCGCGAATTGGCTGTCTCGCGCCATTGCTTCTCCTTGGTTCTCCGTTCGGTTCTCTCTTTACGCCCGGAAAGGCACGCCGAGCAGTTTCAACAGCTCGCGGCCTTCCTCGTCGCTGTGCGCCGAGGTCGTGATCGTGACGTTCATGCCCTTGATCTTGTCCACGCGCGTGTAATCGATTTCGGGAAACACCAGCTGGTCCTTCAGACCGAGCGTGTAGTTTCCGCGGCCGTCGAACGAGTTTGGCGGCAAGCCCTTGAAGTCGCGCAAGCGCGGCAGGACGATGTTCGCCAGCCGGTCCAGAAATTCGTACATCCGCTCGCCTCGCAGCGTGACCATGCAGCCAATCGGCATTCCCTTGCGGATTTTGAAATTGGCGATCGACTTCTTCGCCCGCGTGATCACCGGCTTCTGTCCGGCGATCAGCCCCAGCTCCTGCGCCGCCGTGTCCAACAGCTTCACGTTCTGGCTCGCTTCGCCCAATCCGATGTTTACAGTCACTTTTTTCACGCGTGGCACGGCCATCGTGTTCGCATAGTTGAACCGCTTCGTAAGCGCCGGAACCACGTCCTTGCTATATCGTTCGTGCATACGGCTGATCATCGCTCTTCCCGCAGCCTCTTTTCTTTCCGGTTCAAGCCTAGTTCTCGAATGTCGTCTTGCAGCGCCGGCAAATCCGTGTTTTGGTGCCGTCGGGCAGCGACGTGTGTCCCGCGCGCGTGTGCTTGCCGCAGCCCGGGCAAATCAGCATCACGTTGGACGCCTGGATTGGCCCTTCCTTGTCCACGATCCCGCCTTTGACGTTCTTCTGCGGGTTCGGCCGGGTGTGCCGCTTGATAATGTTGGCGTGCTCGACCGTGACCGTGTTTTTCCAAGCATTCACGGAAAGCACCCGGCCGGTCTTGCCTTTGTCCCGCCCGGCGATCACTTTCACGTTGTCTCCGCGCCGGACGCTCATCGTGGTTCTATGCGTTTTGTCTCTCATCGCTACCACACTTCCGGAGCCAGCGAGACGATCTTCGTGAATTTCTTCTCTCGCAGCTCTCTGGCCACCGGCCCGAATACGCGCGTCCCCACCGGCTCGTTCGCCTCGTTGATCAGCACCGCGGCGTTATCGTCGAATCGAATGTACGAGCCGTCCTTCCGCCGGTGTTCTTTTCGCGTGCGCACAATCACCGCGCGAACCACTTTGCCCTTTTTCACCTGGCTGTCGGGCGCGGCTTCCTTCACAGCCGCGGTGATGACATCACCGAGCCCGGCCACCAACCCCGCATCGCCGCCAATCGGCAAAATACACGTCAATTGTCGCGCGCCGGAATTGTCGGCCACCGTCAGCCATGTCCGCATCTGAACCATCTTCGTGCTCCCTCGGTTTCGCCGGCCTCAGCGCTACGACACGCGCGTGGATCGCCCGACGACTTCCACCAGGCGCCAGCGCTTGAGTTTCGAGAGTGGGCGCGCCGACGCGATCCGCACCGTATCGCCCACGCGCGCCTCGCCGTTCTCATCGTGCGCGTAATACTTTTTCGAGCTCCGCACCACGCGCTGATAGAGCGGGTGTGCCACCGTGCGAGTTACTTTCACGACGATGGTCTTCTGCATCTTCGCGCTGGTCACCACGCCGATGCGCTCCTGCCGCGAGCCCCGGCGCTCATTCGCAACCGCTGCTTTCTCGTCCGTCATTTCTTTTTCAGCTCCTGCTGGCGAAGCAGCGTCTTCACTCGCGCCAGGTCTTTCCGCGCCTCGCGCAATTTCGTGAGGCCTTCGGACTGTCCGGTCGACAGTTGAAACCGCAGCCGGAAAATCTGCTCGGCGAGTTCGTGCTGCTGCGTTTCGAGCTCGGCCGGACTCATCTGCTGAAACTTCTCTGCCCGCCGTGGCATTAGAGCCCTCCCGCCCGCGTCACGAATTGCGTGCGGATGGGCAGCTTTTGCGCCGCGAGCTCCATGGCTTCGGTGGCGGAGGCCAAATCGATTCCGCTCATCTCGAACATCACCCGGCCCGGCTTCACCACCGCCACCCAACGCTCCGGCGGCCCTTTGCCCTTGCCCATGCGCGTTTCGGCTGGTTTCTTCGTGAACGGCTTGTCGGGGAAAATGCGAATCCACAATTTTCCGCCCCGCTTGATGAAGCGCATGATGGCCACGCGCGCGGCTTCAATCTGCCGGTCGGTGATCCATGCGGGCTCCAGCGCTTTCAGCCCGTATTCGCCGAACGCCAGCGACGATCCGCGCCAGGCCTTGCCGCTGCGCCGGCCGCGCTGCTGTTTCCTGTACTTCACTTTCTTCGGCATCAACATGATGTTTGCCCTGTCGCTCTGCCCGCGCCCGCTATGCTTCGACGGCGGTGGCCGCGGCGGATTGCGCGCTGCGGCGCGGAATATTTTCGCCCTGATAAATCCAGCACTTCACTCCGATCACACCGTAGGTGGTTTGCGCTTCGGCCGTGCCGTAATCGATGTCGGCGCGCAGCGTTTGCAGCGGCAGCCGCCCCTGCAGGTACCACTCTTTGCGCGCGATTTCCGCGCCGTTTAATCGCCCCGCGACCCGCACCTTGATTCCCTTGCAACCGAACCGCAGCGCCGAATCCACCGACTTCCGCATCGCCCGGCGGAACGCTACCCGCTTTTCGAGTTGCAGCGCGATCGATTCGGCCACCAGTTGGGCGTCCAGTTCCGGTCGGTGCACTTCCTGAATGTCGATATGCACTTCGCGCTTCGTCCGCTTTTGCACTTCCTGCTTCAGCTTGTCGATCTCCGAGCCCTTCCGTCCAATGATGATTCCCGGCCGCGCCGTATAAATCCGGATCACCAGCTTGTTTGCCGCGCGTTCAATCTCAATCGCGCTCACGCCGGCTGAACGCAGCCGGTCCTTCAACTGCTTCCGCAGAACCACGTCTTCGTGAAGCAGGTCGGCATATTCGCGCTTGGCGAACCAGCGTGATTTCCAAACCTTGTTGTAGCCCAGCCGGAATCCGTACGGATGTGTCTTCTGCCCCACTCTGGCCTCCTACTTCTTGTCTTTCTTTTTCGGCACCGCTTGTTTTTGCCGTTGTGCCAGGGCCTTGCGCGCCTTCCGCACCGCGCCCTTCACGCCCTTCGAGGCTTCCGCTTCCGCCGCTGCGCTGGCGACGCGCGATGCCGCGGCTACGTGATGCTCCGCTACCTGGACAGCGATGTGGCTGGTTCGTTTCTGGTAGCGAAACGCTCGCCCCATCGGTGCCGGGCGTATCCGCTTCCATCGCGGGCCTTCGTTCACGAAGCAACTCGCTACAAACAGCGAATCCACGTCGAGCGAATCGCCTGCTTCCTCGGCTTTGCGCTCCGCGTTCGCAATCGCGCTGCGCAGCACTTTTTCGACTTCCCGGGCCACGCGCTTTTTCGTGAATCGAAGGGTTTGCAACGCCTGCCCCGCTTGATGCCCGCGGATCAGATCGACCACCAGCCGCGCCTTTTGCGGAGAGACACGAACGAATCGGGCGAGCGCGTGGCCTTCGATTGACGGTGCGGTTTGAACGGTTCCAGTGGCCATCGCTTATCCCTTCGTCGCGGGGGCGCCGCCCGCGGGCGCTCCGCCTCCTCCGGCTGCTGGCGCTGCTCCGCCCGGCGCCGCTCCCACCGGAGCGCCGGCGGCCGCGGCAGCCTTTTCCAACGCGGCTTTCACGGCGTGGCCCTTGAACGTGCGCGTGGGCGCGAATTCTCCGAGCTTGTGCCCGACCATCTGTTCGGTGATGTACACGGGAATGAATTTCTTTCCGTTGTGCACCGCGATCGTATGGCCGATCATGTCGGGAAGAATCGTCGAGCGTCGCGACCACGTCTTCAAGACCTTCTTCTCGTTCCGCGCGTTCAGCGCTTCCACCTTGTCCCGCAGGTGGTCGTCGATGAACGGGCCTTTCTTCAGCGAGCGTGGCATGCGATCTCCGTTACTCTTCCACCTGGCGCAGCTTCACCCATTGCGCCCGGCGCATCTTTCGAAATCCACGGACCGGGCCCGGAACGCGGTGCGAGAGCGGGCAAAACGGACAAACAAATCGCGTGCCTTGCGCGTTCGGCAGCTTGTCCACAATCACGCTCCAGCCCGCCCGGCACAGGCGGAACATCACCTGCGGCGGCGGTCCCAGCTTCGACGCTGCTTTGGCCACCGGTTTCGCCAGCGGCTTTCCTGCTCGGCGGTGCGCCACGGCGGCCTTGCGTGCGCGTGCAGGCCGGCGTGTAGCTCTACGACTGCTTCGCATGGCTGTCATCGTCCTCTCGATTCCCCGCCGCGCCGGTAACATCTGTTTCCTGCTCCTGCTGCTCCAAAATTAAGGCTTGCGCCGTTCCACGATCATCTTGCTTCCACCGCGCTTCCGGCGCGTCTTCGCGCCGAGTGTGGGGAAGCCCCACGGCGTCTGCGGATGATTTCCCTTCACGCGGCCTTCGCCACCGCCGTGCGGGTGATCCACCGGATTCATCGCTACGCCGCGCACGGTCGGACGGATGCCCAACCAGCGCGACTTTCCTGCTTTGCCATAGGTGATGTTTTCATGATCCAGATTGCCGATCTGTCCGATCGTCGCCATGCAATTCACATGAAATTTTCTGGTTTCGCCCGACGGCAGCTTGATCAGCGCGATTTCGCCTTCTTTGCTCAAAAGCTGCGCCGCGCCACCCGCCGAACGCACCACCTGCCCGCCCTTTCCAGGCGAAAGCTCCAGGTTATGCACCATCGTGCCGGGCGGAATATTTCGAATTGGCAGCGCGTTCCCCGGAAGAATGTCCGCGCCTTCGCCGTTCTGCACCGTCGCACCCACTTCGAGTCCCACCGGATGCAGGATGTAACGTTTTTCTCCGTCGGCGTAGTTCAAAAGAGCAATCCGGGCCGAGCGGTTAGGGTCATATTCGATCGCCGCGACTTTGGCCGGCACGCCGATTTTGTCCCGCCGGAAATCGATCTTCCGGTATTTCCGCGCATGGCCGCCGCCGCGGTGCCAGATCGTTACTTCGCCGTGATTGTTGCGCCCGCCGGTCCGCTTTTGCGGCTCGACGAGTGATTTTTCCGGTTCATGCTTGGTGATCTCGCTCTTGTCGGCCAGCGTTAGAAACCGCCGTGCCGGCGTATATGGTCTGAAGCTTTTCAGTGCCATGTTTCCCTCTTGCTCGCCCTTCGTCTCCCGAACCTCCGGGTCGAAGAGCTCCCGCGCTCAATCTTCTGCGAGCCTGCCCCGAATCCTACAGGTTGTCCCCGTACTCGATCATCTTTTCGCCCGGCGCCAGCTTGACGTACGCTTTCTTCCAGTCGCGGCGGAAACCTTCGGCGCGTCCACGTCGGCGAAACTTGCCGTGATAGATGGCCGTGCGCACGCCCTCGACCTTCACCTTGAACGCCTTCTGCACTGCTTCTTTGATCTCCGTCTTGGTCGCGTCTTTCGCTACTTCGAAAACCACGGTGTGTTGCGTTTCTTTCACCCCGAGCCCTTTCTCGGTGATGATCGGGCGGCGAATGACTTGAAATGCGCGCGTGGTCATTGCTGAATCCCTTTCGGCTCAGTCCTTCTTGCCTTTCGGCTTGGCGGTCTTGTGCTTGCTTTCGGCCTTCTTCGCCTTCGCTGCCTGCGGCTTGGCCGCTTTCGGCGCCGCTTTTCTTGCTGAAGCCTTCGCCGGCTTCAGATCCGCTTCCGACGGGAACTTGCTCGCGGCCGCCGGCCGAATCTGTACGGGCTCGCTCGCCGCATCGCCGGACTTGGTCACTCGCAGCGCGCGGCTCAACTTTTCTGCGGCTGGCCGCGAGAGCAAGAGCCGCTCGTGGCGCAGGAGATCGTAGGGCTCGAGCGCCGTGGCCTCGACGAGCGTTACGCCCTCGAGATTGCGGCTGGCACGCTCAAGGTTCGTGTTTTGCGCGCCGGAATCGACCAGCAGCATCGTCCGGCTGGCGTCGTCGAGCTTGGTCAGCTTTTCGCGAAAGAGTTTGGTGCGGTGCGAATCGAGCGACCACGCCTCGACCACCGTCAATTTTTCATCCGCCAGCTTGGCGGTCAGAGCCGAACGCAGCGCGCCCGCCTGCATCTGCCGCGGCAACGCGTAATCGTAGCTGCGCGGCTGCGGCCCGTGGACCGTGCCGCCCTTGCGCCACAGCGGAGAACGAATCGAGCCAATGCGCGCGCGGCCCGTGCCCTTCTGCCGCCAGAGCTTGCGTCCCGCGCCGCTCACTTCACCCTTGGCCTTGGTCTTGTGCGTGCCCGCGCGCCGTGACGCCAGATGGTGCCGGACCGTCTCGTGCAGCAGATGCGGATTGATCTTCGCGGCGAACACTTCGTCTGAAAGCTCGAGCTGTCCAACCGTCTTGCCGTCCAGATTGATCACGTCCACGACTGGCATGTTCTTCTCGCTATTTTCCGTGCTTCGCTTTGCGAATCACGATGTAGGCGCCGCTCGGCCCTGGAACCGCGCCGCGCAC
>DASPVY010000104.1:0-5988 GCA_035622115.1 Candidatus Acidiferrales bacterium | reverse complement strand
CTTGCCCGGCAACTTCCGTCAGTTTGAGCAGTTTCTCACGTCCGCCGGCATCGACCCCTCCACTCAGGTGGACGAGATGGCCTGGGCCGCGATTGCGCCCGGAAAAGATAGCGGCGAGCAGATTGTCGGCGTTGCCCTCGGAGCCTTCACTCCCAACGCCTCCGAGGATCGCTTCAAGAAGCAGAAACTGCCTTACAAGGAGGTTCACGGTTATAAGCTTTGGGCTTTCGGCAGCGGAGCCGGCGCGGGCGACATCCTGTTCTTCTTCCTCGATTCGAACACCGCCGCATTCGGGAACGACACAGCGCTCGAAAAATTAATCGACGTCCATTTCGGCGGCTCCGAAAGCCTGTTGACCAACACCGAGCTTTCGCCGCTCATCAAAGACGCGAATGGAAACGGAACGGTATGGGCGGTTCTCAACAAGAACTACACGCACATCGCCATGCAGCAGCTTTTGCCTCAGGCCAGCCAATTTCCGCAAGCCGCCGCGATCGTTGACCGCCTGAAGGCCATGGAAATCCACGTTCAGACCGGCAATGGCCTGGATACGCAATTCCAGGCCGTTTGCAGCACCGTAGACGACGCGAACACTCTGGCCGCCGCGCTGCAAGCCGGCGTCATGATGCGCCGCTATCAGGAAGCGCAGCAGCATCCCGAAGTTGCGAAGGCGCTCGAAGGCGTCAGCGTTTCGCCCACCGGCGATCACATCAAGGTTGACATTGCGATCACCGAGGACCAGCTCCAGACGCTGATCAAGAATCATGCGTTCGCGAGCGCGACGCAAATGTAGCTTCGCCGCGCCCGAAGCGCGAATTTCACCGTGGGCTGCTTGCACTCGAGCGGGAGCTACTGGCGGGGGCTAAGATATTCGACGAGCGTGATTCGCAACGAATCCTGGTGATTTTCGGTCGTTAGCCGGTCAATCTGTTTCTGCAATTCCTTAAGCCGCGCTTCCGTTCCCGGATCAGCGGCGCGGGGTCCCTGAATCACTACTTCCACTCGATCGCCGTACTGGTCGCAGGTCACCTCGACGGTGGGCTCGCGCCCGTTTAGAGCAGGCCACGCGATCCGGCAGGTCTGCAGCGCCGCAAGAGAAAGCGCCTGCCGCCGCGCATCCGCCATACCGGCGTGTTCGGAAGCGTGATCCACAATCGCGGCAATCGCCGCGAGCAATCGGCGATCACTTTCCAAGCGGGCTTCGGTTCGGATGAATTCATTCGCCACGGGCATCCACCACGCGCACGTCACAGGCTTCCCGGCAATCCGGGCAATAATACAAGCCATCAATACACAGCCGCACACCCTGCTGTGACTGGCAATAGCAGCAATACTTTTCGCAGGTGCATTTCTCTTCCGGTTTCTCGCACTGCATACACTGAACGGGTCCCGTCATCCGGCTCCCCCGGCAGGGCTCGGCTAAAGCAGCCACCAGTGAATATAGGCTAACGTCGCCACGCCGACAAGACGCATTCTGCCGCGTAAGGCTGCATCCGGCAAACCGAAGTGCGTTTCTTGACACTCCAAAACTCACATGCTACGTTGAGCCGCCAGTCATTTGTCAGAGATTTTTTCGTGAACGCGCCCGCAACCACTGAACTTCGCAAAACCGCGCTGAATGCAGCCCACCGCCGAATGGGCGCCAAAATGGTCAATTTCGGCGGCTGGGATATGCCGCTCGAATACTCGGGCATCCTCTCCGAGCACGAATCCGTCCGCACCCGCGCCGGAATTTTCGACGTCAGTCACATGGGCGAAATCGAAATTCGCGGCGCGGCTGCGCTTGAACTCGTTCAACATGTCACCTGCAACAACGCTGCCAAGCTCTCCGAGGGCCAAGTCCAGTATTCCGGCCTGATGACGGCCTCGGGCACTTTTGTCGATGATCTGCTCGTTCATCGCATTTCGGAATCGCACTATTTTCTCTGCGTCAACGCCTCCAATCAGGATGGCGACTTCGCGCATATCAACGCCCACAATCGCACGAATGCTCGTGTCGAAAACAATGGCGATCGCTATTCCCTGCTCGCCATTCAGGGACCGAAGGCGGAAGCGCTGCTGCAAAAATTCACCCACGTCCCGCTAGCGCCGATTCGCTACTATCACTTCGTCTTTGGCGATGTGCACGGCGTTCCTGCGATGATTGCGCGCACCGGCTACACTGGCGAAGATGGTTTCGAAATCTATTTCGCTCCCGAGCATTCCGAAAAAATCTGGGACGCGCTTCTCGGCGCCGGCGCTCCCGAAGGCATCCTTCCCTGCGGCCTCGGCGCTCGCAATACTCTGCGCCTCGAGGCCGGCATGTGCCTCTACGGCCATGAAATTGACGACCTAACCACGCCCTGGGAAGCGGGACTCGGCTGGATCTGCAAGCCCGAAAAAGGCGAATTTCTCGGTTGGGAGAGCCTGCTCCAGCAAAAGGCCGCCGGCATCAAACGCAAGCTCGTCGGCTTCGAAATGCTCGATAAGCGAATCGGCCGCGACGGCTACCCGGTTGCCATAAACGGTGTCGAAATCGGTCGTGTGACCAGCGGCGGCCCGGCTCCGTTTCTCAAGAAAAATATCGGGATGGCGTACGTTCCGCAGGATCGCGCTGCCATCGGCACTCAAATCGAAATCATCGTTCGCGGAACGCCTGTGGCCGCGCAAATCGTCGCCATTCCGTTTTATAAGCGACCGAAATAGCGGCAGGCGTTCGCAAGCCTCGACAAGGAGATGCGATGTATCCAGCGGATTTCCGCTACACGAAAGAGCATGAGTGGATCAAAATCGATGGTACCACCGGCACCATCGGCATCACCGATTACGCCCAGAACGAGCTCGGCGACGTGGTTTTCGTCGAATTGCCGAAAGCGGGCACGCAGTTAAGGGCCGGTCAGCCTCTTGGCAGCATCGAATCAGTCAAGGCGGTCAGCGAGATTTATAGTCCCGCGTCGGGAGAAGTGATCGGCGTGAATGACGTTCTCAGTAATTCGCCGGAAAAAGTAAATCAGGAGCCGCACACCGGCGGCTGGCTCATTCGCTTGAAGCTCGCGAATGCGGGGGAAGTCTCTTCGCTGATGGACTCCACCGCCTACGAAGCCTACATCGCCGAAAAAGCCAAGGAACATTCAGCCTGATGCGCTATCTCCCCAAGAGTTCATCCGAGCGCCAGAAGATGCTCGACGCCATCGGCGCGCACTCGATCGACGATTTGTTTCGCAGCATCCCGGCGAAGTTCCGCCTGAACGCGCCGCTCGATTTGCCTCGTGCTCATTCAGAATCTGAAATCATCGACTATTTCAAGGCGCGTTCGAACGAAAACTCCCGCGGCTACACTTCATTTCTTGGCGCCGGAGTCTACAATCACCTTCGCTCCGTCGTCACCGATTCGCTCATCCAGCGCGCCGAGTTTCTGACTTCCTATACGCCCTACCAGGCCGAGATTTCGCAAGGCACGCTTCAAGCCATCTTCGAATTTCAGACGCTCATTTGCCAGCTCACCGGCCAGGAAGTCGCCAACGCCTCGATGTACGATGGCTCGACTGCGCTCACTGAAGCCGTTCTGATGGCCGAGCGCCTTACCGGACGCCATACCGTCCTCGTCGCGCGCACCGTGCATCCCGAATATCGCCAGGTTCTGCAAACCTACGCCAAAAATATCGGCCTGCACGTTCGCGAAATCGATTTCACGTCCACCGGACAGGTGACCGCCGGCGCGCTCGACGGCCAACCGATCGCGGACCTTGCTGCCGTCGTCGTGCAGTCGCCGAACTTCTTCGGCGTGATTGAGGACATCGCGCCACTCGCGGAAATCGCTCATGCCGCTGGTGCGCTCCTTGTCGTCGGCATCACCGAAGGCGTCTCGCTCGGCATCGTTCGCCCTCCCGGCGAAGCGGATATCGTCGCGATGGAGTGCCAGAGCTTCGGCGTCGCGCCAAGTTTTGGCGGGCCGCATGTCGGCGTTATCGCCACGCGCGAAAAATTCGTTCGCCAGCTTCCCGGCCGCCTCGCCGGACAAACCAGCGACGCCGAAGGCCACCGCGGATTCGTCCTCACGCTGGCCACGCGCGAGCAGCACATTCGCCGCGAGAAAGCTACTTCAAATATCTGCACCAATGAAGCTCTCTTCGCCCTCGCCGCAACGATTCACATGAGCTTGCTCGGCAAAGAAGGGCTGCGTGAATTAGCGCTTCAAAATCTCGCAAAAGCGCGTTTTGCCCGCGATGAGCTCACCAAAATCCCCAGCGTGCGCCTGGCGTTCTCCGGGCCGTCGTTCAACGAGTTTGTCCTCGAGTTTCCGCGTTCGGTCAAGCTCATCAACGCCGCACTGTTGCGCGAAAAAATCATCGGTCCGCTCGCCATCGGGACGGCCTATCCGGATCAGACCAAGCGCGGACTCGTTTGCGTCACCGAAATCATTTCGCGGGCAGAAATCGAGCGCTTCGCCTCGTGCGTCAAAAAAATCCTGGAGACCCCAATCTAAATTGAGCGATTTTCTAAAAACTGAAAACTCCGTGGCCATCGACGACTCAGCCGGCATCAACAAGGCTCGCCGCCAACCCTCGCAGAACGAAGACCTGATCTTCGAGCGCTCTGCGCGCGGCAAACGCGGCATGGAACTGCCTCCGCTCGATGTCCCCGCGCTCGATCCCGCAAAGGAGCTCGGAGAATTCGCGCGCCGCGATATCGAGGGCTTCCCCGAAGTCAGCGAGATCGAAGTCATCCGCCACTTCACGCGCCTTTCCACCTGGAATTACGCGATCGATCTCGGAATGTATCCGCTCGGCTCCTGCACCATGAAATACAATCCGCGCGTCAACGAATTCGTCGCGCGCCTCGATGGTCTGGCCAACGAGCATCCCTATCAGCCCGTGGAGCTCGCGCAAGGCTGCCTGCGCATTCTTTCCGATCTGCAAAAATGTCTGCTCTCGATTACCGGGATGGACGCCGCCACACTCGAGCCGGTCGCCGGCGCTCAAGGCGAGCTCACCGGCTTGCTGATGATTCGCGCGTGCCTCGCGGATCGCGGAAATCCACGCAAGAAAATTCTTATCCCGGATTCGGCCCATGGAACGAATCCTGCTTCCGTCGTCATCGCCGGATACGAAGTTCAGAACATCCGATCCAATTCGCGCGGCCAGCTCGATACCGATCATCTTCGCGAATACGCCACCGAAGATGTCGCTGCGCTGATGATCACGAATCCCTCCACGCTCGGCGTCTTCGAGGAACGCATCGGCGAAATTGCGGACATCCTCCACGAGCGGGGCGCCCTGCTCTATATGGATGGCGCGAATATGAACGCGCTTGCGGGCATCGCTCGTCCGGGTGATTTCGGCGTAGATGTCATGCACTTGAATTTGCACAAGACATTTTCAACCCCACACGGAGGCGGCGGGCCGGGCGCTGGTCCCGTCGTCGTGAAGAAATTTCTCGAGCCTTATCTTCCTGTGCCGGTGGTCGTCGAAAAAGATGGTCGCTTCTTTCTCGATTCGCAGCGCCCGAAATCGATCGGCCGCGTCCGCGCTTACACCGGAAATTTTGGCGTCTCGCTTCGCGCTCTCGCCTACACGCTCGCTTACGGGCCGGGAATGCGCCAGGCCACTGAGGATGCGGTTCTCAACGCCAACTATATCCGCAAGCACCTTGAAGATGTCTATGACCTCCCCTACGGCCTTCCCTCGATGCACGAAGTTGTCTTCAGCGATTCGCGCCAGAAAAAAAATGGGGTCAGTACGATGGACATCGCCAAGCGGTTGATTGACTACGGCTTCCATCCCTACACGACGGCGTTTCCGCTCATCGTTCCGGGCGCGCTTATGATCGAGCCGACGGAGTCCGAATCGCTGAAGGAATGCGATCTTTTCATTCACGCGATGCGCTCGATCGCAGAGGAAGCCCAGAAGAATCCCGAACTCGTCAAGACCGCGCCGCATCGCACTCGCGTCGGCCGTCTCGATGAAGTCGCCGCCGCGCGCAAGCCCGTCTTGCGCTGGAAGCCCTAGC
>DASPVY010000103.1:0-5569 GCA_035622115.1 Candidatus Acidiferrales bacterium | reverse complement strand
AAGCAAGCGGCCGAGCTGATTCACATGTCGGGCACGGATTTTTATTACACGAGCATGGCCCAGATGGCCAAGAAGCTCAGCTCGATCGCGCCGGGGAAAGAGCCGAAGCGCGTTTATTTCGGCAATTCGGGCGCCGAAGCGATTGAAGCGGCGATCAAGCTCGCTAAATACCACACCAAGCGCGACAAGCTCATCGCCTTTCACGGCGCATTTCACGGGCGCACGATCGGCGCACTTTCACTGACGGCGAGCCGCGCGGTCCAGCGCAAAGGATTCGGGTCGCTGCTCTCAGGCGTGTTCCACACACCCTATCCGGACACCTATCGCGGTACGTACGGCATTCGGCCAGAACACGCGGCGGAAGATTGCCTGGGCTATCTCGAGAATGAGCTGTTTCGCCGCCGCGTAGATCCCGAAGAAGTTGCCGCAATTTTCATCGAGCCGATTCAGGGAGAAGGCGGCTACATTCTTGCTCCGACTGAGTTTTTGCAAGGACTGCAGCGAATCTGCCGCAAATGGGGAATAATGCTGGTGGCCGACGAGGTGCAATCCGGCATGGGGCGCACGGGGCAGTGGTGGGCCGTGAATCATTCGGGAATCGAACCCGACATCATCGCCACGGCGAAGGGCATCGCGTCGGGCATGCCGTTGGGCGCCATCATCGCACGCGAGAGCGTGATGGACTGGACGCCGGGAGCGCACGCATCGACTTTTGGCGGCAATCCGGTTGCCCTCGCGGCTTCTTTCGCCACACTGCGTCTGCTCGAAGAAAAATACCTGTCTAATGCGGCGCGGATGGGCGATTTGATCATGAAACTGACGGCCGACTGGACGAAAAAGCACAAGAATGTGGGCGAAGTTCGCGGCCGTGGATTGATGATCGGAATCGAATTCGTGCGCGACCAGAAGACCAAAGAAAAAGCGCCGGAATTCCGGAACAAGATCGTTCAAGCGGCGTTTCACAAGGGGCTGCTGGTTCTCGGTTCGGGCGATACGACGCTGCGGCTATGCCCGCCGCTGGTGATTGACGAAGAGCAAGCGCGGTTTGCGGTTCAAACGCTGGACGCGTGCATCAGCGAGCTCGAAAAGTCATCGTAGTTTCGCATCGAGGCAAACGGCAGGGCGGAGTGGCAAGGCAACACGATTAGGCCACTCCGCCGCGCTGCTGCGGTCTTGCCATTTAATACGTACGTACTTCCCCAGGCTCAGTAGAAATTCAGGCGCTTTCCCGCAAAAGATATCGAGCGAAACGCCGAGTGGGGCACTAGAATAGGCGCTCGATTCGACATTCCATCGGACGCGGAGGAGCGCTTGCCGCGCATTCTTGACGTTGGCTGCGGCCTCTCAAAATTCCCCGGCTCGATTGGCGTCGACGTGAACCCGCAAACGGACGCCGACGTGATCTGCGACCTCGACCGCGGACATCTGCCGTTTCGCGAGAACTCGTTCGATGAAGTGCGCGCGGTGCATGTGATCGAGCACGTCGAGGATTCGATCTTGACGATCGAGGAATTTCATCGAGTCGCGCGGCCGGGCGGCACGGTTTTCCTGGTTACGCCGCATTACACGGACATCTCGTCGTACACCGACCCCACACATCGGCGCCATCTGAGCACCGAGTCATTCCACTATTTCCATCCAGGCGGCAAACACGGGAGCGAATCGTGGTACACGCAGGCGCGACTGAAGGAGCTGGATGTGCAGGTGAGGCTGCTGCGCGTGTGGCGGCTCATCGGCCTCGAGTTGCTGGTGAATCATGCGCGATGGTTCCGCCGATTCTGGGATCAGTACTTGAGCTTCGTAATTCGAGGCAAGGTTATGCAATTTACGCTCGAAGTGGTGAAGTAGCCGTGGCGATCTTCGCGCGGATCATGTTCGGTCTAGTCAGTTTCGCCTCGCGCCGTGGAATCCGCGGGGCGGGCGGAGACGCGCCGCCTGGGGAATCACAAATTGCGGCTGCGCAGCGCAAGCACCGGGCGCGCTCCACAGGAATCCGCGGCGAGACTTTCGCTTACTGGTATCTGCGCCGCCACGGCTACGTGATTATTGCGTCAAACTACGCCGTGCCCGGCTGGCGGGGGGAAATAGACTTGATCGGATTCGATGGGCCGGTTCTTGCGTTCGTCGAAGTGAAAACGCGGACCGGAAGCGACAAAATCGCGCTACCCGAAAATAAGGTGGACGCGGAAAAGCGGCGCAGCGTGAGCCGGATGGCGCGCCGCTACCTGCGCGAATTCGGACGGGCGCGGACGCCTTACCGCTTTGACATCCTGGCCATCGAATCGCGAACTGGACAGAAACCGCTCGTCCGACTTCACAAGGGCGCCTTCTCGGAACACTCCTAGTAATTCCATTGGCACAATCCCAAAGCCGCACCGAAGTCCAGCGTGATTTTGCCGATTTGCGTAGTAAAATGAGAAATTGTGCGAGTTGGATTGCCCAGTCCGAGATGCCTGCTCGGGGGCGGCATCTTGCAATCGCAATTTCTAACCGACATCGCGGGAGGGCAGGTTGCCAGAACTGCGCAAGGACCCGATTACGGGTCGATGGGTCATCATTTCCACGGATCGAGGCAAGCGTCCCAACGAATTTGTTCGTGAAAGTGTTGAAATCAAAGGAAAAGGGGTGTGTCCGTTCTGTCCGGGGAACGAGGGCAAGACGCCGCCGGAGATCATTGCCTACGGGCGAAACGGGAGCGGAAAAGACACGCCAGGCTGGAACGTGCGCGTAGTCCCCAATAAGTTCCCAGCGCTTGGAATCGAGGGCGGGCTCGACCGCGAGGGCGAGGGTCTTTTCGACCGGATGAACGGAATCGGGGCCCATGAAGTGATTATTGAAACCCCCGATCACAACAAGACGCTGGCGATGCTGCCCGACCGTTCCGTGGAAGAAGTCCTGTGGGCCTATCGGGATCGCGTCGTGGATCTGAAAAACGACAAGCGCTTCCGGTACATCCTGCTTTTCAAGAATCACGGTGAGCCGGCCGGCGCTTCGCTCGAACATACCCATTCCCAATTGATAGCGCTGCCGATCGTGCCGAAACGCGTACGCGAAGAAGTGGACAATTCCAAGCGCTACTTCATCGAAAAAGAGCGATGTATTTTCTGCGACATGATCCGGCAGGAAGTGGAAACCGAGACGCGGGTGATCCTGGAGAACGATCAGTTTATTGCGCTGGCGCCCTATGCGCCGCGATTCCCGTTCGAAACATGGGTGCTGCCGCGCCAGCACAGCTCCGCATTCGAAAATATGCCCAGCGCGCTGTATGGAAGCCTCGCGAGGCTCCTGCGCGATTTTCTGGGACGGCTGGATTCGGTGCTGGCGCGACCCGCCTACAATTACGTCGTGCACACATCGCCAGTGGGCGAAGAAACCAACGAACATTTCCACTGGCACATCGAGATGATGCCGAAGCTAACGAAGGTGGCCGGATTCGAATGGGGAACGGGCTTCTACATCAACCCAACGCCGCCAGAAGAAGCCGCGCGATTCCTGCGCGAAGCCGTGGTGACCGCGACGACCTGATCTCCAGCGCTGGCAGCAAATTTAGCGCGCGCCCGCGTTGAAGTTTCGACCCGCCGGATGTTATCGTGATGCTTCCCTATCCACCCTCTTCTGCTGGAGGTTTCGCCATGACCTGGGGAACGCGCCGCGCGCTCATCATCATTGTCGTCGTCGCATTCGTGGTGATTTTCATCGCGTTTGCGGCGTCATCGCCGGTTCACATACCGGCTCACTCTACGCTGCTGCTGGAGCTGGAGGGACAGATCGACGAACAACGGCCGACGGACGTGTTCACGGCGCTGAGCGGCGAGACGCCGCCGGTTCTGCACGATTTCACGGACGAACTGGACACCGCGAAGAACGATCGGCGGATCGACGCGCTGGTCGTCAAAATCGGCCCGCTCAGTACCGGCTGGGGCAAGCTCGAAGAAATTCGTTCGCACATTCTCTCGTTCCGCGCGAGCGGCAAGCCCAATATCTGTTATCTCGGCGGCGACGGCATCGGCGACCTGGAATACTACGTTGCCAGCGCGTGCTCGGAAGTGTGGGTGGTCCCAACCTCAGTCCTTTTCATTCACGGAATGATGGGGGAGGCCTTTTTTCTGCGCGGATCACTGGACAAGCTGAAAATCGTTCCCGATTACTACCACATCGCCGAATACAAAACGGCCTCGAACCAGCTCACGGAAAAGAAATTTACCCCCGCGCATCGCGAAGAAGTCGAGTCCATTGTTCGCAGCATTTATGGCCAGTTTCTTACCGACGTGGCTGCCTCGCGAAAAATGGATCGCGCGGAATTTGAGAAGCTGGTCGAGGCCGGCCCGATTCAATCGGAAGATGCCGTCAAGGACAAGCTCGCTGAGCGGATGGCTTATTGGGATCAAGTTCAGGATTTCGTCAAAACGAAGACGCAAGATTGGAATCCCGTCAAGATCGGGAAGTACCGCTCGCAAGTCAAGAACCACGGAACGGCGGAGATTGCGGTGGTCCACGCGACCGGACTTATCGTATCGGGAAAATCCGGAAACACTCCCGGCGGCGGTTCCATCATGGGCGGCGATTCCGTGGCAGCGGACATCCGAGATGCGCGGGAGAATTCAAACATCAAGGCCATCGTTCTGCGGATTGATTCCGGGGGAGGCTCGGCCGTGGCGAGCGAAGTAATCCGCCGCGAGGTGCAATTGGCAAAGAGCGTGAAGCCGGTGGTCGCTTCGATGTCGGACGTGGCGGCGTCGGGCGGCTACTGGATCGCGATGTCGGCGAACAAAATCGTGGCCGATCCGGACACCATCACGGCGTCAATCGGAGTGCTGGGCGGAAAGCTGAACGTTTCGGGCCTTTTCAACATGCTGGGAATCAGCTCCGATTACGTGGCGACGAGCGACAACGCCACATTCTTCTCGACGCAGCAGAATTTCACCCCGCCGCAACGGGAAGCTTTCGAAAAAATGCTGCACCAGACCTATGCGGCATTCACGCAGGGCGTCGCCGATGGACGCAAAATGAAGGTCGAGGACGTAGACAAGATTGGTAAAGGGCGGATCTGGAGCGGCGCGCAAGCGAAAGATTTGGGTCTCGTTGATGAGCTGGGAGGACTCGACCACGCGGTGGACGTTGCCAAACAGCTCGCAGGAATTCCCTCCGGACGCTCCGTGCGTCTGGTTCGTTTTCCCGCTGAAAAAACATTTTTCGAAATGCTGATCGAAAAGCATCAGGAAGATTCGTCGCAATGGAGTTCGGTGGACGGGCTGGTGCGTCGCCTGACGAGCACGTCCGAACCGCTGCAAGTCCGGGTGCCGTTCGAGCTAAAGGTCTATTGACGGGGCGTTATGCGCCTGAACGGGCGCGGATTGCCGTGAGGAATCGCGCGGGTTTCGTTATACTGAGCGCTACGGCGCGGTACCCAAGAGGCCTAAGGGAGAGGTCTGCAAAACCTCCATTCGTGGGTTCGAATCCCACCCGCGCCTCCACTCTCACGTTAAACTTCCCTCCCGACGGAACGATGCAGATGGAATCCTAGCGAGAAGTCTCATCATCCATAATTGCGTGGGTCAGCCGGCCCAAA
>DASPVY010000102.1:0-3702 GCA_035622115.1 Candidatus Acidiferrales bacterium | reverse complement strand
CGCAGTTTTCACATCCACGTCCGCATACATCGCGCCTTCAGTCTCGAGATCACGCAGCGTTGTGAAGCCGTGGTCGAGCGCGATCTTGACGTTTCGCGACGCGAGCAGCGCGCGGTAGGGAATGGATTCCTTGAGCAATTGCTCGGCGTAATCCTCCATCGTGATGTCGCCTTGCAGCAAAATGTGCGTATGCGTGTCAATCAGCCCGGGCAGGACTGTCGCCTTTGAGAGATCGATCACGTCAACGCCCGCAGGAGGCGAGCCGCCAGGGGCGACGCTCGTGATCTTCCCGTCGTCAATTACGATCAGCGCGTTCGGGATCGCTGTGTCGCTCTTGCCATCAATCAGCGATCCAGCGCGAATCGCAACTCGTTTCGCCGCCCGGGGCGCGCTTGTCTGCGCGTTTATTGGCGCGCACATAATCGCACCGCCGAAAAGCATCGGTAGGGCCGCAAGAAGCAATTTCGCGGAAATACGCATCACTATGCCCCCATATTGAATTTCCTGCCGGTCGTCTGAATCCGCGTTGGCGGTCTGTGCCAAGCGTGTCAGCGACCGCGAGCCGCCGCGGCCGCGCGTAAGGATTCTGCAAACCATTCGTCGATGCGCCCGAGCGCCTGCTGCAATACATTTACTTCACCGGCGAATCCGATGCGGAAGTATCCGTCGAGTCCCATCTGAATTCCCGGTTGGATCAAAACGTTTTTTCGCCTGCGCAATTCTTCCCCGAGCTCTGCCGATTTCCATGGATGCTTGTACCCGTACCATACGATCGCGCCCGCGCGCGGCGGTACGTGCGTCAGCAGTTCCGAGTGCTTCCTCGCCCATTCATGCATGATTGGATATTGCCGTTTGATGATTCCGCGCGTCCGCTCGAGAATTCGCGCGTTGTTCCGCGATTCGAGCGCTGCCGATGCCAGCCGGTCGGTCGTCATGGTCGGCGCCATGCTTACGTAGTCGTGGTAGCTCCACAATCGCTCAATGGCAGCGGGGGGGCCGAGAATCCATCCGGTCCGCAGGCCCGGCAGCCCGTATGCTTTTGAAAGTCCGCCGGTGCAGAACAACCGGTCGTACTCGCCCCAAAAACTCGGCGTCGTTTCGCCTTCGAGTTCGGCGCCGCGATACACTTCGTCGGCCAGAACGAACGCGCCCACTTTTGCCGCGGCGTCGCAAATCGCTCTGCGCGCGTCCGCCGCGAGGGTCGCGCCTGTCGGATTGTTCGGGTTGCACACGGCGATCAGCTTCGTCTTGTTCGTGACGACTTTGGCCAAGTCGTCCATGTCGGGCGCCCATCGCAAATATTCGTGGAGCCAGAACGGCTTGACGCTCGCTCCAAATCCTTGCGCCAGCCCATGCACTTGCATGTAATTCGGCATCATGAAAACGACTTCATCACCGGGCTCAATCAGCAGCCACGTCACCAGAAAATTCGCCTCGGCGCAGCCCGTCGTCACCAGCACGTTTTCCATGCGCGCGCCCGCATACAAGGCCGCAATCTTGCCGCGCAATTCTTCCGACCCGTTGGTTTGCGGATAGCCAAGCCGCAAGTCGGCGAGCTTGTCGAGCCCCGCCGCTCCGCCCAGCAATTCTCCGAGCGTCATCGGATCGACGCCGCTCTCGCTGACGTTCAGTTCGACGCGGTTCTCCCACACGCTTTGCCAGCGTTCCATCTCAAATGGCGCGATCTGCATGGAAAATCTCCCTCTTGTCGGTTAGGTCCTGCCGCTTGAACGCGATTAAACCGCAATGCGCACGAAACGGAAAGTGAATTTCTGGTTTGACCGGCCGGCGCGCCGCCCATTCGGAAATGAAGTTGCCCGCCTCGAAACTCCGCGAGAGAATGCCGCGCGGAGGATTCATGTCTGGTCAATTCCGCAGCGATTTCGTCCCCGCGCTTATTATATTCATTGGATGCTCGGTAGCCGCGGTCACTCACGCGCAGGAATCACATGCGGAGTGGCGCTTCGCCGTTTCCGGCGACTCGCGCAATTGCGGCGATGTCGTCATGCCTGGCATCGCCGCCGGTGTGGTCGCGCATCACGCCGTGTTCTACTGGCACCTCGGCGACTTTCGCAAAATTTACGACTTCGATGAAGACATGCAGCATGAGCCCGAACATCTCGCAAAGCCTCTCACCATTAGCGACTACTTGGCGACGGCCTGGCCCGATTTCATCGATAACCAGTTGACTCCATTCGGCCCGCTCCCCGTTTTCCTCGGCCTCGGAAATCATGAAACCGTTCCGCCGAAAACGCGCCAGGAATTGATCCCGCAAATCGCCGACTGGCTCGATGCTCCCGTCATCCGCGAGCAGCGCCTGCGCGACGACCCGCACGATCACCTTCTCAAGACCTACTACCACTGGATCATGAACGGCGTCGATTTCATCAATCTGGACAATGCGACACCTGACCAGTTTGATCACGCGCAAATGACGTGGTTTGAAAAGGTCATCGCGCGCGACGAAGCTAACGCCGGAATTGTCACTATCGTCGTCGGCTCCCACGAAGCTCTGCCTGACTCCATCTCGGCCGGTCACAGCATGGGTGAATCTCCCGCGGGCACCGATAGCGGCCGCCGCGTTTACATCGACCTGCTCCGAGTGCAGAATGAATCGCATAAGCGCGTTTACATCCTCGCCAGCCATTCGCACTACTACATGGACAACATTTTCAACACGCAGTACTGGAACACGCATGGCGGCGTGCTGCCCGGATGGATCATTGGCACCGCCGGCGCCGTGCGCTACCCACTCCCGGAAAAAGCTTCCGACGCCCGCGCGGCGATGACCAACGTCTACGGCTATCTGGTTGCGACGGTCTCTCCCGACGGCGAAATCCGCTTTGAATTCGAAAAACTGAGCGAAAGCGACATTCCCGTCACCGTGGTCAGCCGCTTCACGCCCGAGTTCGTTCACTGGTGCTTTGTTGAGAACTCAAGCGCACACTAATTTTATAAATGTCGGCGCGCAATCGGCCCTGGGCTGTATAATCAGCGCATGGCCAGAGGTTGGGACAGCAAAGGTGTCAGCGACCAAATCGAGAGCGACGCAGTAAAAACAACAGCCCGCAATTCCAAGCGACTTTCGCTGGAGCAAGCTTCCGCGGTTCGGGAGATGAAGATTCTTGAGCTATCACGTGCCCGAGTGACTCGCGATCTTGAGAATAGTCAGGATCCCCGCTACCGTAGTTTGCTCATCCGTGCGCTCGAAGATCTCGATGCAAAGCTAGCGGAGCTTGAAAAAGCGGGTTAGCGGCTTCGTTGCGCACGCACAATTCTCTGTAGTGACACGCTCGCGTTCCTCTTAGAAACTGCCTTGGGCAAGCCTCGCGCGGGACGGGTGTATCCTGACTTCGTTTGAATTCGGCCTTGCGCCGCATGAGGGTGTTCTATGTTTGCCGTTTCGTCTTCATTGCCAGCAGCCCGCGTCGCCAGCGTCGCAGGTCTCGCGCTCGCAATTCGTATCCTGGTCGGCGCCGGAATCGTGTGGTTGATTGTTCAGACCGTCGGGCATCGTGATCCCTTGTGGGCGATGATTTCGGTCGTGATTGTTTCCGACGTGCAACTCGACGCGACAGTGATCGCCTTTCGCGGCCGCGCGGTCAACACGCTCATCGGCTGCGCGGTGGGTCTCGCGTTCCTCTATATTCTCGGCCCGGCGAGCTGGTCGATTCTCTTGGCGATGTCAGTCGCGGTGCTGGC
>DASPVY010000101.1:0-12781 GCA_035622115.1 Candidatus Acidiferrales bacterium | reverse complement strand
ATACTGTTCTTGCGTTTGTTGCTTGTAAAACCTTTAGATTTTGTTGAGGGGCTGCAAGTCCACACTTGCGGCCTTTTTTTGTTTCCGCTGGAGGCCGTGGGAAGGCATCAAATAGCTCAAAAGAAAAGAGATACATAGTTGAAAGAACAAGGTACAGTGAAGTGGTTCAATGCCAGTAAGGGTTTTGGATTCATCCAGCGCCAGTCCGGCGAGGACGTTTTCGTCCATTTCTCCGCCATTGTGGCGGAGGGATATAAGTCGCTGAACGAAGGCCAAGCGGTTGAATTCGAAGTCACCACTGGCCCCAAGGGCCTGCAGGCTTCGAACGTAACGAGCCTGTAACTCCAGAGGGCGAGCTCGCACAAGGCGGGCTCGCCCATTTTTGCCTACGGCGGGATTCAGGGGTCTCTATGAAGGCACTCGAAGAAGGCACTTACATCAAGCACTCGCAATATGGTTTCGGCGTTATCACAGCATCGGATGGGGATCGAACCTCGATTGACTTCGACCTCCACGGCATGAAGAAGTTCGTCACCAGCATCATGGTGGTTGAGCTCGCGGAAGGGACGCCACCCAAGCGTCCCCGCAGACGGAAAAAGAAGACGAGCGTCGCGCCGGCGGCATCTACGGAGTGACCCGCGAAATCATTATGCAGTTCGTCGGGTTCGAGACCAGAACCCTGGTCCGGATATAGACGGAGTCCGAATTCGGACAGCACTAAAAGAACATTTCCACGGAGCACGAGTCGCAAGTGGCGAATTCGGCAAAGCTGACGCCTCAGCCGCAGCCGAACGGAGACACCATTCCATGAAAAGAGCATCCACGGGCAAATTGGCAACTAGCTCGAAGGAAGTCAGCATACGCTCCGGTTCCCGGAACCGCCGGGTCGCGGTGTATGCCAAGAGACGCGCCGACTCCGGAACCGAGAGCGGATCCTCCGATCTATCCGGGCGCGGTCTGCTGGTTCCGGCGCTGGCAACCGGGATTGAGTATCCGGTGGCGTTTGCGCTGAAGTCGGCTCCGGCCGGACCGCAATATGGGCGTGTGCAGAAGCCCACCCGCTGGGCCAAGTGTTCGATCCGCACGGCGCAGAAACGCGCGTTTCCTGACGGCCACTACTTTCTCCACACGCCGGACGGCCGAGTCCACCAGTTGAAAGTGATTGGTGGAGTCTGGCATTGCCTGGCGCTCGCAGCCTAAGAACCGACGCCGCAAGACCTGTGGGGTCCGGCGTCATGTTTCGTATCTGCCTTCGGCGTTTCGCCTTTGTCCGCATCGATTTGTGCTGTCGCGTTTGTTAAGACGGACCATTTTCGGTTTTGCCCGTGGCGTATTTCGCCACGGGCCCCTAGCCTTCGCCCCGCCTATCCCCTGCTCACCCGGATCTCCCTTCTCGTCTTGTGGGGTCCGTCGTCAGGCTTCGTATCCCTCCACCGCGTGACTCCTCCGTAGGCACTGTTCTGTCGCGTTCGTTAAGACGGACCGTTTTAGGTTTTGCACGCGACGGTTTCTGCCGCGGTGCTCCTCGTAGCGGTCGGCAGCGGTGAATTTGGGGCCCAAAAGCCGCGTCATCCATAGGAAAGTAAAGCGCTTCCGGGCTAATCCGTAAGCGGAATTTGGAGTAAACTCATCCGCAGAAATGGCATGCGGAGGTAGAGTTGCAAGCCGAATTGAGAAAATGGCGCACTCCGCGAGCGGTGGTCGCAGGCATGGGCGTTGCGGCTATGTTAGCGGTAGCCGCCGGGCGATTGTCACCGCAGGCGCCGCCACCTGCCAAACCTATGACTTCGAGCAAATCCGAGGCATCGCGGAAATTCGCCGACCTGAGCGATCAATTCGTTAAAGGGTCGCTGGTACTGTCGCCGGTCAGTGCGTCAGCGGCGGGATACCACAAGTATGTCGACCCGGAGACGGGCGAAACGGTCGAGCTTGATGCCAAGCTCGACGATTTGAGTCCAGAAGCGGCGGCCAAACGGCGCGACTTCTTTGCGCAGTGGCGGAATCGGTTCCGGAATGAAACGCCGATTGATTCGCTCGGACCGGAGGACGCCGCGGATTGGCAGCTGATCGACGACCAAATCGGACAGGAGTTGCTCGAGTTTGACGAGATTCAGAGCTATCGCCACAACCCCACGATTGCCGTCGAATTGATCGGGGACGCAATCTTCCTTCCGCTGACGCAAGACTACGCGCCCAAGGACGTCCGGCTTGGCCATGTCCTCTCCCGCATTCGCCAAATCCCGCGGGCGATCAATCAGGTGGAGCTGAGCCTGGTGGATGCCGACCCGATTTTTATTAGTACGGCGATTGAAGAGAACGCGGGGAACGTGGACCTGATCGAGCACACGGTGGCCGATCAAATCTCGGTGGATTCGCCGCTCAACGAGGAGTTCGACCGGGACGCGGCGCCGGCGGTTGCGGCGCTGCAAGATTTCGACCGGTGGCTGAAAGACGATCTGGCCGCGCGGCCAACGGTCAGGACGTGGCGGCTCGGCACGTATTTCTACGACAAGAAATTCAAGCTGGTGATGGAGACGGATGTCACGCCGGAAAACGTGCTGGCCGATGCCGATCGCGATCTGGCCTCTCTGCGGATGGAAATGTACGAGCTCGCCGTCCCGATGCACAAGGAGATGTACCCGGATCACACCGACCACTCCGACCTGGTCGCCCACGAGCAGCAGAACCGGGTTATCAGCGAAGTGCTCGACAAGATTGCGGACGATCACCCGCGCCGCGATCAATTGCAAACAACGATTCAGTCCGATCTGGACGATATCGCGCGATTCATCCGCGAAAAAAAAATCGTGACGATTGGCACCCTGGACAATTTGAAGGTGATCCCAACGCCGCCTTATATGCGCGGCGTTTATTCGGTGGCAGGATTCCACAGCGCACCGCCGCTTGAGCCCAAGGCTGAAGCCGAATACTGGGTGACGCCCATCGATCCGAAAGCGCCGGAAGACAAAGTAGACTCCAAGCTGCGCGAGTACAATAATTTCGCGCTGTACTGGCTTTCGATCCACGAAGCCCTTCCCGGCCATTACGTCCAGTTCGAGCATTTGAACAAAATGAAACCGGAGCGGCGTCGGTTGCTTCGGTCGCTTTATGCCAACGGCCCGTACGTGGAGGGCTGGGCTGAATACATCGCCCAGGTGATGATGGATGAGGGATTTTTGCACAACGATCCGCGCTTCCGCATGGTGATGCGCAAGATCCGGCTGCGCGTGGTTTCAAACGCGATTCTCGATATCCGCATGCATACGATGGCGATGACGGACGAGCAGGCGCTTGACCTGATGACCAATGAGGCGTTTCAGACGCAGGCCGAGGCGGAAGGAAAGCTACTGCGCGTAAAACTGACTTCGGCGCAATTGCCGACGTATTACGTCGGAATTCGCGAATGGCTCGAGTTTCGCAAGGCCTACCAAGCCGCCGCGGGCAAAAGTTTCAACTTGCTCACCTTTCACGACCGGGCCCTCGATGAAGGACCACTGCCGGTTCCCGTAGTGCAGAAACTGCTGGCGCCGCCGGCGCGCCAGGCGAAACCATAGCGCGAGTGCAACTCCTACTTTGAGAATTTCTGCAGGAATACTCCGCTTTGGCTGAGGGAAAACTTAGTACGCGCCGGGACACACGCCAGCAGAGCGAGAATTCGAAATGGCAAAGCACAGCGCGGGATTGCTGATGTACCGAAAGCTGAGAGGGCAAGTCGAAGTGCTGCTCGCCCATCCCGGCGGCCCGTTCTGGGCGAAGAAGGACGAGGGCGCGTGGTCGATTCCAAAGGGTGAAGTCGACCGCGGCGAAGATGTGCTCGATTCGGCGAAGCGCGAATTTGCGGAAGAGACGGGAATAGAGCCGCGCGGAAAGCTCTCGGCGCTCGGAAGCGTCAGGCAAAAGAGCGGAAAAATCGTGACGGCGTGGGCGTTCGAGGGCGACTGCGATCCGCAAACGATTCGCAGCAACACGTTTGCGATGGAATGGCCTCCGCGTTCCGGAAAACAGCAGGAGTTTCCGGAGATCGATCGAGCGGCGTTTTTTTCAATCGAGGCGGCGCGCACGAAGATTCTGGCGTCGGAGGCGGAGCTGCTATCGAGATTGGAGAAGATCGTGAAGCGAAACGCGAAGACTTGAGAGTTCGGAGTTGAGAGTCGAATTTCCTAGTGCCCGGGTGCATAAATATGCGCGGCGGTATCGTGCAAGTAGGCGCGAGCCAATTCCAGGGCCCGGCTCTCGGTGATTTCCCCTTCGGAAATCATTTCGGCAAGGGCCGCAGCCAGCGCGGTTCGCGCCGATTCGACCGCAAGCCAGTAACCTTCCTCGGCGCCAATCGCGTCGCTCAGCGGAAACGTGTCCGACCCAAAAACAATTTTGTCGGGAAACGTCTCGAGCCACTCCCGCAGGATGCGATGAAGTTGATCGGGATAAACGAAAATTCCCATCAGCGAAGAATCGAGATAGACATTCTTTCGTGCGGTCAGCCAGATGGCTTCTCGATCGTAGGGATAGCCGCCGTGAAGCAAATCGAAAATCACGTTGTCGTAGCGCGGGTCCCGCAGAATGTTTTCGAGGCCCATGATGTTGCCGTCGTGCATGTTGAAAAAATCGCCGCCGCCCACCGCGGTGTGAATCTGCACCGGAAGATGCAAGCGGCCCGCTTCGCCGAGAAGATAGCGGAAGGCAAAATCCTGAAAGTCGCGATACTCCTCGGCGGAAGGCACGCCGACCGCGCGATATTTTGAGTAAATCGCCGCGGCTCGCTCTTTTGGTGGGTCGTCGAAATGGAGCGAGCGGAAATAAGCGATCTCGAATTTGATTCCGACGCAGCCCTGCGCTTTTCTCGCTTCCACGACGGAGCGGATGAGCTTTAAGTATCCATCCAGATCAGCGGGCATCTGCCCCGAAAGCCGTTGCGTCAATTCGTTGGCAAGGAGCTTTCGCTCGCGCGGGACGTTGAGTTTCTGATCCGGGTCGCGATTTTCGAGATTCTGCGAATCGAACGGAAAAAGAAAGTAATCCACGAAATACACCCAACGAAATCGCGCCGGATCGAGATAAGCGGGCATCGAGACACGGTTGGCAATCGCGGTTTCAATATTGAGCTGATCGAGAATGTGGGAAAAATAGGCGTTCCCGAGCTGTTTCTGCTCCGCGGTTTTGTGCTGCGCGAGCCACTTCAGATGCTCCGGCGACAAATCGCCATACGGATAGTCGAAGAGCTTTCGCGCCGCGCCGAGCATCTCCGTATTTTCGTCGCGCAGGCGAAACGGCACTGAGGCGTCCGGGGGAATCACCATCGCGTCGACATCGGTATCGTTGGCATAGCCCGGGTGGCCGTGATTGTCGAAGACCGGAATTTTTTCAATCTGAGGGAGAAGGCGGCGGTAAATCTCGCGAACGTCGGTTCCCGGAAGCGGCTGGGCTTGGGCAAGCGCGGACTGCGCCGCTCCGGCGGCGGTCAGCAGAAACAGCGCGGACGCGAAAAAGCGAATCCAGATTCGCGCTCGCATTTGCCGGGCCAGTTCAAAAAATAAATCACGCAACGCGCCACTCCTAGAATCCATAGCGCAACGCGAACTGAATCACGCGCGGCGTCCCGGCCATCGAGGTAATTTCACCGAAAGTGGCTGGATTGCCGCTGACGTCCACAAAAAATGGATTGTTGAAGTTCGGGTGATTCCACAAATTGAAAAACTCGGCGCGAAACTCGATATTCTGAGTTTCGGCAAACGGAAAATCCTTCACAACTGAAAAATCCCAGTTCTGCTCAAACGGACCGCGGAAAATATTTCGTCCCAGATCGCCGTATCCTGTCGAGCCATCCGGGCCGACAACCGGCGCGGGCATGAACGCGGCGAAATTCACGTAAGCGCTGAGACGTGAGACGGTGCTTCCTTTCGTGTACGCCGACGCGACGTCGTATCCGGACATGATGCTCGCGGTGGATTGATCGGGGCCAATCGGTGTGTACGTCGAGCCGCCGGCCGAGTCTATGATCGTGAACGGGCGTCCCGACTGGAAAATGGTGATGCCGTCAACGCTCCAGCCATTCAGGGCGGCCCGCTTGAAGCCGGTCGCTTTGGAGAAGAAGGGCAGTTCATAGGCGTAACTGGCGACGAAACGGTGCGGACGATCGAAATCGGCATCGCCGCGGGAGTCGCGCAAATTCGTTTGATCGTCGAGAACGGTGTTGAAAGCGGTGGTGTCATTCGACACATCGTCAATCGTTTTCGAGTAGGTGTAGGCCGCTTGAAAATACAGGCTGCGGTAACGCTTGGTCAACGAAGTCTGCAACGAATGGTAAATGGAATTCGCATCATTGCAGAAGCACTGCATTCCGGAAGGGCTGAGGCCGAGAATGCGAGTGCGAGCCGGCGCGTTTGAAATCGTGTTCTGCGTAATCACGTAGACAGTGCCGTTCGGCGCAGTGAGCGTGACGGGATTCGATGGGCTCACGAGATAGGGCTGGATCGGCGTGCTGACTTCCCGCAAGTGAGTGCCTTTGGTTCCGACGTAGCCGATATCGAACACCCAGCCTTTGGCAATCTCGTGTTCCACAGTCAGGTTCCATTGCTGCGCGCTGGGAGAGATGAAATGGAGAGGCGCTTCGAGCGCAATCAGAGTTTCGCTGTTGCCGAGGAAGACCGGCATCTGCGTCGTGTCCATCGTCGGAGTGACGCCGTTGCTGTTCTCGACGAATCCCTGGAATACTCCCCACTGCGGAGTGAATGCGGAACTGATCACCCCAGCCGGCGGCAGGCCGGTGAACGCGGGCAGATTGGCGAGGCTTCCCGGCGGCGCAGGCCCGAATCCTCCGGCGAGGAAAGGCGAAGAAAAGCCGAGATTGTCGCTGGTGCCGTTATCTTCGCGCTCGTAGTAGATTCCGTAGCCGCCGCGAATCGCCGTCTTGCCGGTGCCGAACACATCATAAGCGAAACCAATTCTCGGCCCCCAATCGGAGGCGTAGCCGTTATTTCGGAGAGTCGGAGATCCGGTGCCGACGAGCCCGGGAATGTCCAAGCCGTTCACGCCCTTGGGATAGATCCACGGATCCTGGCCTTCCTGAGCGAGCGAAGTGACCAGATTGCCGATTTGATTGGTGGCGTCGGAAACCGCGCCGTCGAGTTCCCAGCGCAAACCGAGGTTCAGCGTGAGGTTTTTTCTGACTTTGTAGTCATCCTGCAGGAACAGCGCGAAATTGTTGATGCGATATTCGTGATTGTAGACTCCGCTGCCGGCGCCGGAAAATGCCGGCGCGCCGATCAGCAGGTTTTGAAAGTCGGTGAATCCATTCCCTCCCTCCGAAACCGGCTCGGACGGGACGAAGTCCACCATGCCGTTGAATAGCTGCGGATAATTTTTGTCCAGATAGATGCGATCCACTTGTCCGCCGAATCGCAAAGCGTGCGCGCCCAGGTTGTATCCTACGGTATCGAGAAAGGTGAAATTGTCCTGGCCCGAAGCCACGTTTGCCGCCGGCGTCGGCCCAATCTGGTAGCTCGCCAGTTCGAACCGGTAGATGTCCGTATCGAAGTTGCTGTTCGGACGGCTGATGCCGAGATCACTCAAGCTGACCAGCGCTCCGTTGTCGGTGTCATTCGCGATGCGCACGAATCCGAAGCGGAAATCGTTAATGAAGCGAGCCGAAAATGTGTGCGTTTCTGAAATGGTGACGAAGCGGTCGTGGACGGGGAGGAAGGTCGGGAAATCGAGGTCGCCTTCGCTAATCGCGGCGCCGAACTGCGAGCCCAGGTTTCCGGCGCCATACGGAAGCAGGGATTTAAAGTTCGAATAGAAGAAGCGCTCGTGGAGGACGTCGCGGCCGCCGGAAAAATTTCGATCCCAGTTCGCGGTGAACTGATCGTCATCGAATGTTCCCGGATGGCTGACCGTGAGTTGCGATTCCTGCTCATAGAGCGGCAGCGAGGGATTGAGCGGAGGCAACGAGGGAATCAAATAGCCGCCGGTGCCTCCGCCGAATTGATTGCTTTTGAAGTTGAGCAGGTTGACGGCGACCGGATCCAGCGTGCTCGGATTCTGAAAGCCTGGCGGAAGCATCATGGCCAGGTCGGCGGGATCGCGCGAGACTGGAATTGTGGGGATGACGGTGTTGATGTATGTGCCCGGAGCAATTCCGCTCAGTTGCCGCGTTCCCTGATAGTTAAAGAAGAAAAATCCCAAAGAGGCGTGCGGGGCTAGCGGTCCGCCAATGCTGCCTCCAAAGATATTCTGCCGCACGACGGGGCGCGGCGTGCCGTCGGCATTGAAGAAGAAATCGTTCGCGTTCAAGACGTTGTTGCGAAAGTATTCGAAAAGAGCGCCGTGAAACTTGGGACTCCCGCCGCGGAGAACGGCATTGATATTGCCTCCTCCGTTGCGTCCCTGGGTCGCATCGTAGAGGCTGGTCTGCACTTTGAACTCTTCGATCGCGTCGGGATTCGGAAGCGGCGTTGTGGTGAGTTCGCCCACGTTGTAGTCGCTGACGCTGATGCCTTCGATTTGAACGTTGTTGTACCCCTCGCGCTGGCCGTCGACGTTCATGCGGATGTCGCCCCGCCCAAGATCTCCTGCGGAAGTCAGATCCGATGAAGCTCCGGCGGACAGGGTGAGCAGCTGCTGGACGTTTCGCGTGGGAAGCGGAAGACCCCCAATCGTCTGGGACTCCAGCGTCTCGCCCGTCGCGGGAGTCGTGGACTCGACCGCTGTAACTTGCGAGTTCACCTGAACGGTTTGGGTGAGCTGGCCGACCTGGAGCGTGACGCGGATTTGAGTCGTTTCGGTGACGCGGACAGCGATGCCGGTGACTCTGCCGATGGCGAATCCCGACGCGCGCACTTCGATGTTGTAAGTGGCGACAGGCAGGAGTGTCGCATCGAACGCACCGCGATCGTCCGTCGTCAGCGTGCGAATGAGATTGCCGGAGACTTGGTCAATGATTTTTACTTCGGCCCCCTGGACGGCGGCCGAGCTGCTGTCCTGAACGACGCCCGAGAGCGCGCCGGTCGCGCCGCCCTGGGCCAGTGCGAGAGTCCACGTGCAGAGAACGAGAAGAATGCCGAACGCCACTCGCTTCATTGTCGTAGCCTCCTAAGGAACTGGAGTCATTTGGGGGTGCCCACTTCGGCGACGGCGCTCGCGGCCACCGGTTGATCGCCTTTGCGCCGGACGAACCAATACGCGATCGTGATAAGCAACAAAAACGGCAGGAAGGCAGGAACAGTGTACTGCAAGCCGTCAACGAAAAACGTTGTGACCGTGATTCCGAGAAGCGCCACGATGCCGAGGATCGTTGAGTAAGGATACCAGCGCAACCTCATCGGCAGGCGCGCCACGCGCTCAGGACCCAGAGCTCGGCGAAACGCGATGTGTGTTATCAAGATCACGATCCAGACAAAAAACATTCCGGCAACGGCGACGCCGTAAAGCGCGAGAAACGCTCTACCCGGCGCATAAATCGCCAGAAGAATCGCGGCGAACATTCCGCCGGTCGAAACTGCGAGCGCGCGCCGGGGGACGCCATTCTTGCTGAGCGATGCGAGCCAGATGGGAGCGTAGCGTCCGCGGGCGAGCGAGTAGAGCATGCGCGTGGTGAGGTAAAGATCGGTGTTCGAGCTGGAGAGGGCGGCGGTGATGACCACCAGATTCATGATTCCCGCCGCATAGGGAATGCCGATTATGGCGAACGCGCGGACAAACGGACTCCCCGTGAGTCCGTTGCCGACGCTCGTCTGATTCCAGGGCGTCATGGCCAGCATGACCGAGATCGCCAGGACATAGAAGAAAATCAGCCGGTATACGATTGTGCGCATGGCCTTGGGAATCGAGACTTCGGGATTTTCCGCTTCGCCGGCGGTTACGGCAATCACTTCCACACCCATGTAGCTCGTCACGGCAAGCGTCAACGCGAGCCATACACCGGTCCATCCGTGCGGCAGGAATCCGCCGTACGCGGTGAGATTCGTGAGTCCCAGCGCGTGCTTGGTTCCGATTCCCAGAATCAGCGCTGCGCCCGCGCCGATGAAGGCGAGAATGGCGACCACTTTGATCAGCGCAAACCAATACTCAAATTCACCGAAGTTTCCGACCTGAAGAGTATTGATTGACACCAGTCCAATGGATACGGCAGCCACCCAAATCCACTGTGGAACCCCGGGAAACCAGAACCCAAAGTAGATCGCAACAGCCGTGACTTCGGCGCCGATGGCAATAATCTGGACGACGCCGTAAGTCGCGCGAATTGCAAACCCGGCCCAGCGGCTCAAGTATGTTTCGGCATAGACGCCGAAGGAACCGGCGACCGGTTGGACCACCGCCATCTCAACCAGCGAATAAGAAACGATGAGAGCGATGACCGCGCCGAAGAGGTAGGTGACAATCACTCCCGGACCGGCCAGCTGAATGGTGACCCCGCTGCCAAGAAAAAGGCCGACCCCGATCGCGCCGCCAATGGCCAGCATCGTCAACTGGCGCTGGCTGAGACGCCGCCGCAATTCACCCGCGCGGTTGGAGGGACCAGAATCTTGGCTGGCTCCGGTTCGCGCCGGGCTTCGCGGGTCAGAATCGGAGGAGCTAGGCATTCTTGCTCAAGTCGAAAAGAACATCCGCGAAACGATGAATCTCTTCGAAGGTGTTGTAATGCACGAGCGAGGCGCGCACGACGCCGCTTTCCACATCGAGCCCCAGCCGCCTCATCAGCCGCGGAGAATACATGTGCCCGTCGCGCACGCCGATGTTCGCGCGCGAAAGTTCTTCCGTCACGCGCGCGGGAGAGACTTTAGCAAGGTTGAAACAAAATGTGGGGACGCGCTCGGCAAGGCGTTCTCTTGTATGCACACCGTACACGGTTGCTCCGCATTCGCCCAGGACGCGCAGCATCTCGATGGAGAGCTGCTCTTCATATTCTCGAATCACGGTCATGGCTCGCACCAGGTGTTCCCGGCGCGTATGCGGCCTTTTTTGATCTTCGTCGAATTGTTTCCCCAGAGATTCCAGATAGGAAACCGCCGCGTCCATACCCGCGACGTTTTCATATACAAACGTGCCGGCTTCGATTTTGACCGGCGGCTCGTTGGGGATGAAATCCTCGCGGAACGTCGGCAATTTTTCCAGAAGATTGCGCCGGCCCCACAGAAACCCCATGTGCGGCGAAAAAAGCTTGTAGCCGGAACACACCAGATAATCGCAATCCCAGGCTCGAACATCGATCGGCCCATGCGGGGGATAGTGAACGCAATCGAGAAAGATTTCGGCGCCGGCCTCGTGTACGATCTTCGCAGCCGCGGTGACGTCCACGATCGAGCCGAGCGCATTTGACGTTGCCGTGCAGGCGACCAGGCGCGTCCGCTCGGAGACGACAGATTTCAGGTCCTCGGCGTGCAAGTTCCCGTCGTCGCGCATCTTCCACCAGCGGAATTTCGCGCCGTCCCGCTCGAGGGCCAGCCAGGTGGCCACGTTGGCCTCGTGATCCATGTCGGTGACCACGATTTCGTCGCGCGCTCCCAGGCTCTGGCCGATGGCGAGGCTCACGATGCGGACAAACGACGTTGCGTTCATGCCGAAAGCCACTTCACTCGAATCGCGCGCGTTCAGAAGCGTGGCGACGCTTTCGCGAGCGCGAGCGATGGTGGCGTCGACTGCGCGGCTCTTTTCGTAACGGCCGCCGCGCTGAACGTTGTGGTCAAGCAGGTGGTGATGGACGGCGTCGAACACCACCTGGGGGATTTGCGCGCCGGCGGCGTTATCGAAGAAGACGAACGGAGCGGAGCGGATGACAGCCGGAAAGCACGAACGGATGGCCTCGACGGGAAACGCCGGGTGAACCGCACTCGAAGCCTTGCTGCCGGGGTTCGTATTCATCGAGGTTTCAAGGCGGCGATGGCGGGCGGCGAGGGCGCCGCGCCAGGAGCGCACCATTCCAGATTGGTCCGGAAGGAGAAAAGCTATACCGGGGGGTGTTGCATGTCAAGAGAATGGTTTTTGTATGCCATCGGTATACGATTGACTCCGCACGCCCACTTGTGAAGAATGCTAATCTCTTTCCGGCCAACTCTGGAGGCAGCGTGGCGAAATCCGCGGCGCGGGGCAAAGGGCATCGCAGCACCTGGGCCGCTGCTTCCGCATTGCTGCCTCCCTTTTCCTCGACTCCCAGCCCCGCTTCCACTCTCAGCGAAAAAGTCTATCGCGCTTTCAAGCGCGACATCATTCATGGCGTCTACCAGCCCGGCGAGGCCCTCAGCGAAAAGGACCTGGCCGAACGCTACAAAGGGAGCCGCACTCCGGTTCGCGAAGCGGCGGTGCGGCTTCAGAACGAGCGGCTGTTACGCATCGTCCCCAATCGTGGCTATTTCGTCAGCCAGATCACCCTGCAGGTATTGAACGACATCTACGAATTCCGCTGCGCGGTGGAGTGTGCTGCGGCGGAATTGGCGGCGGTGAAAGGCACCGATCCCGAGTTGTTGCGCAAGCTCGCGGAGCTGTCCCAGGTCACCTGCAGTCCCGACGATCGCGAAAGTTGCTCGCAATTCATCGAAGCGGACACCGCATTTCACGTAACCGTTGCGCGGCTTTCGCGAAACCAGATGGTGGTGCAGGCCGTCAGCGAGGCGCGCAGCCAGATGGAACGCATTATGTTCGCCGCAATCGACATCAACTATTTCGGCGAGGCGCCCGGCCGCGAACACCGCGAGATCTTGAAAGCCATCCAGGACCGCGATCCGGAAAGCGCTCGACAGCAAATGTACGAGCACATCATGCAGTCCAAGGACAAAGTGCTGGGCCTGAC
>DASPVY010000100.1:0-5553 GCA_035622115.1 Candidatus Acidiferrales bacterium | reverse complement strand
CAGGTTTGGTTCTGGCTCCTGCTCTTGACGGCGATTGAAGTGTTCCTCGCGTACTTGCGGCTCCATCCCGCGCTGATGCTGACCATCCTTGTCGGCCTCTCGCTCATCAAGAGCGCGCTCATCATTTCCTACTTCATGCATCTACGATTCGAGCGGCTGGGATTGTTCCTGCTGCTCATTCCCGCGATGGTCTTCTGCATCTGCATGATGCTGATCTGGATGTTTCCAGACAGCGTGCGCCTGATGGATCTGCGCCCGCACTGATCGCACTTAGCTGAGAGAGGGGATTATCGAAGGCGGCCGGGAGGGTCGGCCGGTAGAGGCGTCTTCGAGACCGGCGCTGAGGCGTCGTTGGCCTGGAGTTTCGACGGGGGAGGCTGCGCGATTCCCACCCCACGATTCATCTCGAGATGGTCCTTGCCGCACGCCGGACAATAGGACTTGCCCGTTTCTTCATCGCGAAGACTGGCGAGTTCGTAACAGCCATGGATACAGTCGCAATATCCCGTGCCGCTCGACGTCTTGAGAGCTACAAGAGCCATTCGGAAGTCCTCTCAACGAATACTATCCACCTTCCGGAGCGCGCGCAAGCCCGCCAGACGACCGTGCGTAACCTCAAGCCAGGGATGGCACAGGCCTTCGAATCGCACGGCATTGCGCCAAAATCGCAAATTCTAATCGCCCCAAAATTTCGAGTGCCGGATCAGTTAAGATGCTGGATAATAAGGACTTACGATTTTCTAATCGCCACAGAATTTGGGCTCATCGCACACAGAAAAAATCCGAATTTCCGCGGCGAGTGAACCGCTTTTTTCGAGTCCGAGTGCGGGAATTGGATCTTTTCGCTCAGACGCGTTCGTGATGCATCAGTTGGAAGGGATCCACCATATTGTCGTGGAGTTCCATCCAAACTCGGTCCGGAACGGAAAGAAAAACTTCAACAACTTGCGGATCGAACTGCGTCCCAGCATTCTTTTGAATTTCGTCGCGCGCCACGGAGATGGGCAAAGCCTTGCGGTAGGGCCGGTCGGAAATCATCGCGTCGAGCGTATCGGCCACGGCAAATATCCGGGACCCGAGCGGAATTTCGTCGCCCTTCAGTCCGTGCGGATATCCGGAGCCGTCGTAGCACTCCTGGTGGGTCAGGACGATCTGTGCAGCTTCCTTCAGGAAGGGAATTCGCTTGAGCACGTCGTAGCCAATTTCGCAGTGGCGCCGCATCACATTGCGCTCGTCTGCGGTAAGCGGCCCGGGCTTGCGGAGAATGGAATCGGGGATTCCCATCTTGCCGATATCGTGGAGGAACGCGCCGCGTGCAATGTGCCGCATCATGACTTTATCCACGCCCATGGCTTCGGCCATGCGGATGGTGAAAGCGGTCACGCGCTGGCAATGGCCTTCTGTTTCAGCATCTTTTGCGTCGAGCGCGCCGCCGAGAGCTTCGAGAGTGTGATCGTAGGATTGCTCGAGGTCGCGCAAGGTGAGCGAGAGTTGCTGCGTGCGCTCGGCAACCAATTGTTCGAGATCGCTTTGGTACGAGCGATTGGCCAGCACAAGGCGCCGGCGCTCGAGCGCGCGCCCCACACTCATATAGAGCTGATCCTTCTCGAACGGCTTCAGGATGTAGTCGTAGGCTCCATTGCGAATGGCTTCGAGCGCGATGGCGATGTCGTGCATCGCCGTCACCATGATGACGGGTACATCCGAATCCCGCTCGCGAAGCTGGGCGAGCAACTTCAGGCCGTCCATCTCCGGCATCACGATATCGCTCAAAACCAGCGCAGGCGATTGTTTCTCGAAGTGCTCGAGTGCGATCTGGCCGTTTTGCACGACGTCGCACTCATATCCCTTCGCTTCGAGAAGCGTGGAGATCACTTCGCGGATGGCCTCTTCGTCATCCGCAATCAGGATTCGCTCATTCGGCACGGACTAGGCCTCGTAGATTCGACACTCGCATCTTCTATTTTCGCAGGGTCGGGCGCGTAGCCTACGGCTGATTTGGCGAGATGTGCTGGCTTCTGCAACTGCCCTGCGGCGCGTCGCCCACCCAGACGCAACTGCCGGCGCGCATGCGCGTTACGAATTTCTAAGGGATTGGATTAGGAGTGCGAAGGGCGGCGGGTCGGCTGGTCCGGAGCAAGCGTCTGCGGCGGCGTCATCATGGCTTCAACCTCTCGCGAGAGCGTGCCTACGATTTCTGTCAGCCTGGCAACGGCTTCGAACGGCAGGTTCGTGCCAGTGCTAAGTCTAAGCAGCGCAAGGCGATAGAGAATCCTAAAGCGAAGTTCCAGATAGAGCCTCTCGGACTCATGGCGATGCTCGACTCGGGGCGATAGCGAGGCGACTTCGCGCGCCAGCCGATCCACGGCGGCGAAATCTTGCACAATGCCAACGAGGTACTTATGCAAAGCTGCCTTGCGTTCCGTGCGAAGCCGCGCGGCGCTGCTGCTCGAAAGACGCCGGTCTACGAACGCGCGATCTTGATCCGTCAGAACATTGCGCAGCTGTGCGAGATAGCGAAAGTGGCGCGCGGAGACATCTTCGAGATTGGGCGATTGGCGTCTATAAAATTCGGCTTCGGCCTTGAGCGGCCGCAAAAGCAAGCCCATTCCGACGATCAGGCACCCGACGGAAATAATCGCCAGAAGAATCGGCCCGGACATCATCGCAGCAGCTCCAGCAGGCGATCATTCAACTGACGCAGGCGCAGATTCATTTCCGGCATCATATCGTCATACGCCCGTGCATGCAGAAGAACAGGCGCGGGCGCCTGGGCGGGAATCGGCCGCCAGACAGCCACGAGCCAAATCAGCATCGAGATGACAAACGAATTGACGACGATGGCCGAATAAATCGGATCGAAAGCGTGGCGATGATTGAAGAGAAATTCGTTGTTGATCACTTGAACTGCCGAATAGAAAATCAGGCCGGCGGAAACCAGCGCAGTCAGACGGTCAATCGGAATCAAATAGTAGCGCATGAAGGCCAGGGCGAGAACGAGGGTAACCAGAATTGCGAATTCCAAGCCGCGCTCGAGCGCGGCGACAAAAGCTCGAACGTGATGCTGATTGTTCCAAGCGGCTACGACGGCATGGGAGCAAAGAACAACGGCAACAATCCCTAGAATTACGCGGCACATTTTCCAGACACCTGAATGTTTGCTAAAGGCCACACGACATATCTCGGCGACGATCAGCCCCCTCAGGATTAGAAGCGGAACTTGTGTGACCCAATAGCTCCAGAAGTAAAAATGAGAAGAGAATCCCGCCGAGATCAACGATGACAAGCGGATGAAATCGGCGAGCGCGATCGAGGCAAGATACACCGCAAAGAGAGGAAGACGGCGGAGCAGACCGTGGCGCAGAGCAATCACAGCAACCGCGGCGTCAAATAGCGAACCGGCCAGAGGCCAGATTAGAGTATGCCACTCCGAGGACATGAAAGCCGGGCAGCATCATACCATCATAGTAACGCTGCGGTAAACTATGAACTGCCCGGCTCTCGAAGTCTCGATGAGGCTCGCGCAAACTTCGGGCCAGCACTAAGCTGACGGAGCGAAGTCGTCCGGGAACGGCGGCGGCGCCGGCCCCGAGCCGTCCATGTGCGCCGGATTCGTATTTACCAAATGAGCGTTGACGGCGCTGGCTACCGGGAGTACGATCAACATCGCGGTCATGCCGATAAGAACCAAGGCTTTTGCTTTCATGTTCAAAACCCTCCGGCGCGTAGAATCACACGCCTGAAGCGGAAAAGATCGGCGTCAACCGGAAACGTTCAGAAATCGGAACAGGCGGGATAATGGAATCCTGGGACAGAATCGACTTCAATCAGAGAATCATTGAGGATTTTTCGTCGCGCACCCTGGCCGCAATTCCCAGCGATTTTGGCCGGCTGATACACATCGCATTTTTGCGAGATCTGGTTACGGGGACGTACCGGCATGAAGGACTGGAAACGATTTACTCCGGCGCGGCCGTGAACGAGGCGCTGCAGTTTTGCCACGAGCAAAGTTTTCGAAAGTTGCTGGAAATGCCGCTGGAGCGTCAAGAATCGGATCTGCGCAATTGCCTCGCGGGAATGGAAGGCGATGCCGATCAAATTGCGTCCCGCTGGCTGGAACTTGAGTTTTATCGCCTGCTGATGCCTCTCGGAATGCCCGATTACTTGCTGGACCTCTTTTGCTCCAACTTCCGTGCGCTGCTGGAGTTAGTCGCAACCGAGCCGGCTACGTCTCTATCAGCCGCATAGCCACGCCGACGACTCGCCCCACGATTTCGGCTTCATCGGGATACCGGAAATAGTCGGGCGCGGCGCTGGAATGCGGATGCGGTTGAAGGACCAATCGGCCCCGGTCCAGCGTGCACCAGGAGCATCGAAACCCGCGTCTGAAATCCACAAAATACAGAGGCCGTTCGTATTCGTTTCGCCAGCCTTCGTTCTCAATCTCTTGAACTGTGGGATCGATCAGAACAAGCGATCCCGGCCGAACCAGGGGATCCATCCAACGGTCTTCGGTGCCGATATAGCCGTAGCGGTACCGCGTGTCATTGAGGAGTGCGCCCTCGAACTGCTTCCACGACTCCACGACCCGTGTAAGGCTATCGGTGCGGCGTGCATCGAACGCCGGATCGAAATGCAAGGGAAGGCGCAGACGCCGCGGGGCGGTCCCCAGATGCGTGTTTTTCGTGGAATGCGCAAAGCTGTCGCGGAAATGATCTTCGAGGGGGATATCGTACTGCTGGCACACTTCGAAGACATCGAGATGGTATAGCGTGCACAGGGTGTAAAGCTTGTGCAGGGTCGGCGTGACGCCACTGTTCTCGATATCGGCCAAACGACTGATATGAATGATGAATTCGGAACGGCCGTGTCTGCTCGCAAGTTCGTAGCTTGATTGTTCGACGTCGCGATACGTCAGCCCCAGCCGCTCGCGCACTTGTCTTAGAAATGATCCGGGTTGCATGATTTCTCCTACGGTTATTTGGTGCCAGAAGTAGAGCCCGGGATTATAGCAGACTGCGGGGCGTCTGTTCTGTTAACGGAACAGTGACCGGGACTCGAGCCTCAACGACCCGTATATCACAAACAGCGTCCGACCGAAAACCTGATATCCTGATTTCCTCCAATGGAATCGAGGGCCTTAACCGAATGATGCGCAGGCACGGCGGGATTTTCGCGATATCGGTCTCAATGCTGGCGATTTTTGCCGCAGGCGCGGTCGGAGCACTCGCACTCTCAACTTATTCACAATCCCAACCGCAGACTGAAAAATCCGCGCCACCGTCGGCCAATCACACCGATCCTGATTTTCTTCGCGCTGCGGATGAAGTTCTGGGACAAATGAGCGCGCTCCTCGGACTTCCCGTGAAGGCGCCATTGAAAAAGAGCATGCGGTCAAAAAAGGAAATCCGCGAGTATTTGATTCGCGAGGACCAAGAAGACAAAACCGCAGAGCAGCGGCATGCGGACGAGGTATCGCTGGAAGCTTTCGGCCTGATCCCGAAAGATTTTCCGTTGGACGCCTTCATGCTGGACGTACTGACGGACCAGGTT
>DASPVY010000099.1:0-5550 GCA_035622115.1 Candidatus Acidiferrales bacterium | reverse complement strand
CTTCATCGACGACGAACTGGATTCGACGATTGGATTGCAATTCAACGACATCAAGGACTTCATCCGGGAAATGCCGCCGTCAACGCGCGTGGGCATTTTCTACGCAGCCAACGGCACGGTATCGATCGCGCAGAATTTTACCGCCGATCACGAAGCCGCGGCGAACTCGCTGAGGCTCCCGTTCGGCCGGGTGGCGGCGTACGCCAGCGACTATTTGTCGCTGATCGATTTGATGAAGCGCTGGACCGGCGACACGGCGCGGAAGGAATTGCTCGTGGTGGCGGACGGAAACGACCGTTTCCGCGGCGATATTCCTACGAGCCCGGACCTTCTTTCGGCGATCGAACGCGCACAAAAGACCGGGTTCATCATTCACACGATTTACGCGCACGGCGTCGGACGAGTGGGGCGGAATTTCTTCCGCACCAATCTCGGCCAGAGCAATCTGGCGATGCTATCGGATGACACCGGCGGTGAAGCATTCTTTCAGGGAACCGAAACGCCGATCGCGTTCGCTCCTTTCTTGAAGGAGCTCACCGTCGTCCTGAATCATCAATTCCTGGTGACGGCCCTCGAGCATCCAGGAAAGAAGGCGCAGTTGAGGCGCATCCGCGTGCGCACCGAAGTCTCGGGAGCAGAGATTTCGGCGCCGGATATGTGGTATGTGCCGGGACCGCAAGGAAATCCGCAGTAAGCCATCTGTGGCTTTGGGAGGGATGCGGGCGTGAGCGAGCGAAGGTCCGCGGACCCATGCTTGCGTCCCTCTTAACATTCCATTCACAAGAATTTGATTGGATGAAGGTTCGGGACGAACCGAACGTGATCGTAGTGCGCCCCGGATGCGGGCGAGCACGTAGTCATGAAGAGACTTCTCCTCATATTATCCACGGGCCTCATGCTCGCCCAGTTGAACGCAGTTCCGGGCCAAATCCCCGCTCATGAATCCTGTCCTCGTCCGGAAGAAGGGAGCGTCGCCCAGGAGCCCCGCGATTTGCGGAGCCACGATGGGGTTCTCGAGGTTTCTCTGGCGATTCGCAACGAGACGGATGCCGCGGGCCGAACCCGCTTCTGTTACGTCGCAGGGGACGGCAGCGAGTCGCCCAATCTGCGAGTAAGTCCCGGCGATCTTCTGATTCTGAAACTGACCAACGAGCTGAGAGATGCCGCAGCCGGAGTATCTGGCGCGAATCTTATGCACGCTCATATGAAATCGGAGGGCGACTCAAATTCGTGCACAAGCGGCCTGATGACCCCTACGTCCACCAATCTCCACTTCCACGGTTTTACGATTCCGCCCATCTGCCACCAGGACGATGTGCTGAAGACGTCCATCAGCCCTGGCGATCCGCCGTTTGAGTATCGTTTTCGCGTGCCCGCGAATCAGCCGCCCGGATTGTATTGGTATCACCCGCATATTCACGGATTTACGAAAGTTCAGGTTTTCGGAGGCGCATCGGGTGCGATCATTGTCGAAGGCATCGAGCGCGCGAATAAGGCCCTGGCCGGATTACCCGAACGCGTTCTGATTATTCGCGATCAAGATTTACTAAACCCCAATGCGCCGCCCTCGAAATCGGAACCCGTGGTCCCGCACATGCTTTACGACCGCGACGGAGACGCCGCCAATACCGGCACGGGCTTCGGCAAGCCGGCGAAGGATCTCTCGGTTAACTTTGTTTCCGTGCCGTACCCCGACTATCCGCCCGCGGTGATCGAAATGAAACCCGAGGAGCGGGAGCTGTGGCGCGTGGTGAATGCGTCGGGCATCACCTATCTGAATTTGCAGGTCTTATTCAATCGAGTGCCTCAGCCACTTGGGCTCGTGGCGCTAGACGGTGTGCCGCTGAGCGAGAACGGCACTACCAGGGAGTTCGTCGATTGGCAAACTCACCTGGGCGTGCCGCCCGGGGGGCGCGTGGAATTTATCGTGAAGGGGCCGGCGCGCGGGGTTTCGGCGCTTTTCGTGACTCGAACCGTGGATACGGGAGCCGGAGGCGAGAACGATCCCAACCGCGCGCTCGCGATCATAAAATCGCCGGAGGACGCGCCTGAGCCCCGGTCGAGGCTGGCCGCGTCGCCTGAGCCGCTGCCGCCGCCTCCAATCGAATGGCTGGGAAACGTGACGCCTGTTCGCGTCCGCCGGCTTTATTTTTCGGAGAAGCTGCTCGAGCCTAACAATCCCAACACCGCAACTGAATTTTACCTGACTGTGGACGGGCAAACGCCCGCGCCGTTCGATCCCAAATCCGATACCCCGAACATTGTTGCGAAGCAGGGAACCGTGGAAGATTGGATCATCGAGAATCGGTCAAACGAGCTGCACGCCTTCCACATTCACCAACTGCATTTCATGCTGCTCGACTATCTCGGAGTGAATGTGAACGAACCATTTCTGCGGGATACGGTGAACGTACCGTACTTCAACGGCAAAACGCTCGTGTACCCCAGCGTGCGGCTGCGCCTGGACTTTCGCGATCCGAATACCGTCGGCACTTTCCTCTATCACTGCCACCTGTTGGAGCATGAAGACGGCGGAATGATGGGACTCATCCGAGTGGAACCCGCGGACCCGTCGAACGTAGCAGCGGCGGGCGCTTCGATTCATTCAACGGCGGGACACTCACAACGTTGATCCGGCTGCACTCCACGATGACTTTGACCCGCAGGCATCAAAGCAAAAATTAGTCCATACACTGAACGCCGCACCCGCTGTGAATAATTTTTTCAAATTATTTTGCCCGTCACGTTACGTACACGCGGATGCAACACAGACGGGATTACTTAGTCCAGGAATTGAATCCGTTCGTGGTGCGTCAAAAGGAGGAAGGGGTATGTCGATCAAGAGAGTCGCGTCCGGCGCTTTGAATTGCCTGCGCATCGGACTTGCGACGGTTGCACTTTTCCAGTTCACGATCGGTGCTTCGCTGGCGAATGCAGCTCCGCAGCCGAAGCCCCACACCCGCGACAATGATACGACCTCGCCGATTAAACATCTGATCGTGATCATCGGCGAAAATCGAAGCTTCGATCACGTGTTTGCAACGTATGTGCCCAAGGACGGGCAATTTGTGTGGAACTTGCTGTCGGAAAAGATTATTAACGCCGACGGCACGCCAGGAGTCAACTTTTACAACGTAGCGCAGACCGCAGCGGATGCTACGAAAAGCGATGCGTTTCTTTTGAGCCCATCGAAGGTGCCGTTTGCGGGTGGAATCTTGCCGGCGCCGCTGGTAGGCGGACCGGAACTTTTGCCTGGCTACACTCCGTCGGTTTCCTATGTTCCGAATGAGTGCGATGCACCCACGCCGGAGACAGCGTGCGCGCAAAGTCTTGCAGGCGCCACGGCATCCGAAAACGGGTTGCTTCCCAATGACATTCCACTGCTTCTGAGCGGCGGATCGACCGCAAAACACAAGACACCGGACACGCGCATCGCGAATGTCACGTCGCTGCCGCCGGGTCCATTTCAATTGACCGGGCCTACCTTTTCGTACGACGACTACTCGGCGAGTCCCGTGCATCGCTTCTATCAGATGTGGCAGGAATTGGATTGCAGTCTGGAACACGCAGACTTCTTGTTCAATCCTTCCGGCTGCGACGCGCGGCTTTTCCCGTGGGTCGAAGTTACGGTAGGGGCGGGCACGAACGGCGATACGCAGCCTCCCCTCTGCTCTTCCGACGGAGATGTAACTCCCTGCTTCACTTATAATTACCTGCCGAGCGTTCCCAAGGCCAAGACAACGGGTGAAGGCTCGACGGCCATGGCGTTCTACAACGTGCAGCAAGGCGACGCGCCGTATTTCAAGAGCCTTGCCGATGACTTCGCCATCAGCGATAACTTCCACCAGTCTGTAGATGGCGGAACCGGCGCCAACCACATCATGTTCGGCCACGGCGACGCGATATTTTTTTACGATCCCAACAGCAACACGCCATGGGTGCCTCCCAACGGAGCAACGGTAGACACAACGAATCCCAGCGAAGCAGGCGTCGTCAACGAGGTTGAAAACCCTAATCCGGCCTCGGGTACGAACAACTGGTACAGCGAGGACGGATATGGCGAAGGTGGCTACGGCGACGGCAATAACAACACGACTCCGCCACCTACGTTCCTTAATGAAAATGTCTATGGCGGCGGGTCATACAGCGATTGCTCGGATCCGAGTCAGCCTGGCGTCGGGCCGATCGTCTCTTACCTCCAGTCCATTCACATCGATCCGCGCTGTGAACCCGGCCACTACTATTTGCTGAACAACTACAACCCGGGCTATTTCGGCCAAGGCGAGAACGCCTACACCGACACGAGCGAATACAACACTCCGTTTACGATTCCGCCGTCGTCCACGCCCAGCATCGGCGACGACCTGAGCGCCAACAATATTTCGTGGAAATATTACGGCGATCAGTGGAACGACTACGCCGGAAACGCAAAATTGGGAATCCCCGAAGACAAATACGACCTGAATTATGGACCGGTCGGCTCACTCAATGTTGCGACGAACGCTCCGATTGTCTATGCCGACGAGTACTGCAACATTTGCAACCCGTTTCAGTACGACACTTCCACGATGGCCAACGAAGCGGTACGCAAAGCCCACATTCAGGACACGGTTGACCTCTACGACGATATCCGGAATGGCAAGCTTCCAGCCGTTTCAATCGTGAAACCGAGCGGCTTGGTGGACGGCCACCCGGCCTCCTCAAAGCTCGATCTCTTCGAGGGATTTACGAAGAAAATCGTTGATATGGTCCGGAAGTCGCAGTACTGGCAGAATACGGCGATCTTCATCACTGAAGACGAAGGCGGCGGCTATTATGATTCCGGTTATGTTCAGCCGCTCGACTTCTTCGGCGACGGTACCCGAATCATTTTCCTGGTCGTGTCGCCCTACGCGACCGGCGGGCACATCTCGCACGACTACGCCGATCACGTTTCCATCCTAAAATTCATCGAGCGAAACTGGAACATTGGTCCAGTTACGCAGCGGAGCCGGGATAATTTTCCGAATCCGAAAACGCTTCCGTTCAGCCCCTACGTGCCAATTAATAGTCCGGCACTCAGTGATCTCTTCGACCTGTTCGACTTCGGACGCGACCATCACTGAACAAAAAAACGCAAACGCCGATTACACTCCGCGTCGTAATCGGATGGGAAAGTAGATCGAAGCAAGAGACAGCGGGAAGCTAGATAGAAAAAGAAAAGGCCCCCCGACCGAGTCGGGGGGCCTTTTTTGTCTGACAGGAGCTCTTTGACGAATCGGATGAAACTTGCCAGAACCCTTTGGCCCGAGTGAATCGAACGATTCCCCCAGCTCGTGAGAGCTGGAGCCCCCTCGTCCCGGTGAGGCGGGAGTCAGGGAATATGGGCAGCCGGTGCCTGGTACAAAACAGGCGGTGCTGCCTGGTTATTTAGAAAGGAGGTGATCCAGCCGCAGGTTCTCCTACGGCTACCTTGTTACGACTTCACCCCAATCATGAACTATACCTTGGGCGGCTGCCCCCTTGCGGTTGGCTCACCGACTTCTAGTACAGTCCACTTTCGTGATGTGA
>DASPVY010000098.1:0-6904 GCA_035622115.1 Candidatus Acidiferrales bacterium | reverse complement strand
ATTTCGAACCGCATTAAGTGCGATGAAAGGCGTGATTTATCGTGGTCTGAGTTACCGATAGAGGCGAGCGTCGCAAGGAGTCTTCAGGCAGTTGCGAAACATGCAGGAATTGCCGCAACTACGCGGAGGATTTTGTTCCGTGGACGAGCAGGCCGCCGAATTCGCGGAATCGGCGCAACTGCGCCGCGTCGCGAAACCATCGGCCCTCATATACCTCCGGCGCCGGCGTTGGATCGCGAATCAATTTATGCTCGACATCCGTGAATCCCGCCTCGCGAAAGATCCGCTTCCATTCCTCCGCCGAAAGCAGGTGGACGGGAACCTGCAATTTCTCCGCCCACTGATGCGAATCCGCGTTGTCGCGAAAAAAATTGATCAGAATCCACGCCGAGCCGCCTTCGTGTAGGACGCGATGCACCTCGCGAATTCCTTTCGCCGGATCGGGCCAGTAGTACGCCGATTCGACCGAAATCGCCTTATCAAAAAAATTCGGCTCCCACGGAATTTCGTCCACGTCGCCCACGACGAACACGAGATTGTGGTAATCCGCGCTCTTCTGCCGCGCGTGGCGCACCATCTCGTCCGAAATGTCCATCCCGACCACGCGCCCTTGGGGTGCCCGCTGCGCCAAAATCCGGGAAAGCCAGCCTGCGCCGCAGCCCGCGTCCAGAAGATTCTCGCCCGGCTTGATTTGCATTAGCTCGAGGACGGGCTTGGTGATCGGCCAGTGATCGGACTCCATCCCTTCGCCGCGCCCGGCCTCGGCCCAGCGATTAAATTCCTCGCGCAAAACCTGGTCGGTCTTGGAATCAGGCATTCGAATGGCCCAGGGACGTTGAATTTAGTACGGTCTGCCGCAGACGCTGCAAAATTGAGCTGAAGGAAATTTGATGTTCCCGCAGCGCGCGCAATAATTCGCCGGCACCGGCGTCGCCACAGCGACGATCGGAATTCGCACATCGGCCGTGCACGCCCAGATCAGCGCCATGATCCAGCCAACGAACGTCCACCCAAGGAAAAAATTCAGCAGAAAGATTCCGGCCGCATTGCGCTTGTTATGGCCGATGATCGACGGCAAGAAATACAGCAGCCCCGCAAGAACCAGAAATGTCATCTCAGCACCATCTACAGATTACTACGTTTTTGCGGCCCGTCATGTTCCATGATCGTGCTTGTAGGCCAGCTCGCCTGCCTCGATCCGCACGCGCAAGCGGTTCTGCGGCTGCGGCAGCGGGCACGTCGTAAACGGGTTATATGCGCACGGCGGGTTGAAGGCTTCATTGAAGTCAAGGACGATGACGCCATCTTTGGGCGGCGGCGTGTCAATCATGCGCGCGGCGCCATAGGTTTCCTTGCCGCTGGTCAAATCGCGAAACACAAATTCCATCATTTGCGGATCGGAGATGGTGGGCTCAAGGCGATACTCCACACCCTTCAGCGTAAACACCGCATAGCCCGGAACCCAGGTTTTGATCGTGTCGCCGAGAATGTTCTGAATGTCCTCTTCTTTCGGCTGCTCGTAGGCGACGAATTTTGCCGTGACGCGATAGAGCTCGTTGACCGCGAACCATCGCGTGCCCGCAAAATCGCGCCGCAATTTGCTGTTCTTGTCCTTCATCCGGATCGAATACCTCTCTCCGCTCTTGTGCACGAAAAGCCGCAGATCACCGAGGGCCAGCGCATCGCTCGAGTCGGGGCGGAGCTCGGCTTGCTGGACGGGTTTGCCGTTCATAAAAATCGTGACGCCGGGGTTGACGTGGACGATGACTTTGGCGTCGTGAGAATCGCCAGGCTGAAAATCAAAATAGCCGACGTCGGCGGGCGTGGAGCCTTCAGGAAGAACGATGTCGCCGAGGGGATCGGTGCCGAAGCGATTCTGTCCCGGATGCAGCCAGAAAAGCCCCGTAACGCTGAGCCAGCCATCGTCGGATTCAAGCTTAGCTTCGTAGGCGCGGCGCCATTTTTCGACGGAATCTTTGTAGGCGGTGGAATCCTGCGCGCCGGCGCCCGGCATGCGCGCGATCGCCGCAACACTGGGCGCGGACTCGATGGCGCTGCCGCAAACAAAAAGAAAAACTGCGACAGGAAAAAGTCCCGCTCGCCGCGGCGGCGTGCGCGCTGGCCAGAAATTCATGCGGTGGATTCTTGCTTCTCGACTTTGGAAAGCAGTTCGACGAATTTTTGCTGGCGATCTTCCTGCGTCTGGCCGGCGTAGGCTTCGGCAATCTGCGTGGTGTTCATGGAGCAGAATTTCGGGCCACACATCGAGCAGAATTTGGCCTCTTTATAAAAATCATCGGGCAGACTTTCGTCGTGCATGGCGCGAGCGGTTTCAGGATCGAGCGAGAGATCGAACTGCTTGTTCCAGTCGAAGAGGAAGCGCGCGTAGCTGAGCGCGTCGTCGCGATCCCGCGCGCCGGGACGATGCCGGGCGACATCGGCGGCGTGCGCGGCAATTTTGTAGGCCATCACGCCCTGGCGCACGTCGTCGGCATTCGGAAGGCCCAGATGCTCTTTCGGCGTGACGTAACACAGCATCGAAGCGCCGTGCCAGCCGATCATGGCCGCGCCGATCGCGCTGGTGATGTGATCGTAGCCGGGAGCGATATCGGTGACGAGAGGGCCCAAGGTGTAAAACGGCGCCTCGTAGCACATCTCTTTTTCTTTTTTCACCTGCAACTCGATCTGGTCCATCGGAATGTGGCCGGGACCCTCGATCATCGTTTGGACGTCGTATTCCCAAGCCTTCTTCGTAAGCTCGCCGAGAACCTTCAGTTCGGCGAATTGCGCTTCGTCGCTGGCGTCGGCGAGGCAGCCGGGACGCAGTCCATCGCCAAGAGAAAAACTGACGTCATGCTTCTGAAAAATTTTGCAAATCGCGTCGAAGTTTTCGTACAGGAAATTCTGCTTCTTGTGGAAACTCATCCACAGCGCGAGAAGCGCGCCGCCACGGCTGACGATTCCCGTGATTCGATTGCGAACGAGCGGAAGAGATTCGCGGAGGACGCCGGCATGGATGGTCATGTAATCGACGCCCTGCTCGGCCTGCTCTTCGATAACTTCGAGCATGAGTTCGATGGTCAAATCTTCGGCGCGGCGGACGCGCGAGATGGCTTCGTAAATCGGCACGGTGCCGATTGGAACGGGCGACGCGTCAATGATGGCGCGGCGAATCGTGGGAATATCGCCGCCGGTGGAGAGATCCATCACGGTATCCGACCCATAGTGAACGGCGCGATGGAGCTTTTCGAGCTCGTCGCCGATATTCGAAGTGGTAGCGGAATTGCCGATGTTGGCGTTGATCTTGCATTTGAAGGCGACGCCAATGCCCATGGGCTCGAGATTGCGGTGATGAATGTTCGCGGGGATGATGGCGCGGCCGCGAGCGACTTCGCTGCGGACGAGTTCGGGCTCGAGCTTCTCGCGGCGGGCGACATATTCCATTTCTTCGGTGATGACGCCGAGGCGCGCGTAGTGCATCTGCGAAAAATTGCGAGCGCCGCCATTCAACGCGGCAGTTCGCTTTTCGATCCAAGAATCCCTCAATGCCATCGAATCCCCCTAACGCAACTTTTGCGGCGAGTGTGCGACTGCGTTCCGAACGCGACGCGAAGTTGCGTATGAAGCGTCATTATCGCACTGCGATGCAGGGGCAGCAATACGAGGCTTGCTGGTCAAGAGCCACCGGACTCAGGATTAACAGTCAAAAAGTTCGGGTCTGACCCTCCCTTCGTCAAGGGCTGCGCGACCTGAGCTGCATGAATTTGTGGAGACGACGCGGCCAATCGTTGTGGTTGGTCTGGGATCGTAGTAGGTTTTGGGCAGCTTCGAGGCTGGCTCGATGAAAAATCTGAAAGTTGCGCTGATTTGCTTTCCGCTTCTGTTGCTCTCGTCCTGCGTCCCAATCCTGTCGTTACATCAGTGGTACACAGATACGGATCTCGTGCTCGAGCCGGGCCTCGCGGGAGAGTGGTACTCGGTGAATGACGACGGCAAGGTCGATACGTCCACCACGCTCACGATCGTCCAAAACCTGCCGCAGGGCTACACATTGTCTGTCAATGATGATGCGCATCCGGATGTCAGACAGACTTATGCTGTTCACCTGTTCCGGCTGAAAGGGCATCTTTTCGTGGACGCGAACCAAGCGGCGACGTATTACAAGACCGACGTCACGGACGACGGCGGCATGATGATTCCCGGCCACATGGCCGGGAAGATCGCGATCGAATCTGACAACATTCACGCGGAATTCGTCGAGGATGATTGGATCAAGAACGCGCTGAAATCCGACCCAGGACTCATTCGCAACGAGCGAGTCAGTGACAATATTTACCTCACGGCTTCTGAGGACGAACTACAGCAATTCCTCCTGAACTCTCCGGCGAATGAAAAGGCATTTGCGTTTAAGTTGAAGCTGAGGCGGACAAGCGCGTCCGCGACGCCGGCGCCTGCCAAGCCTTAACCCCTTCACGAGAGAGCCGAGCAAGACAGAACAACATAGATTGCGGCAGGAGTTGTCTTCGAGGTGATGGATGCAGGCGGGTACTGGCGAAACGCGATTTCCGAAGCACTTTAACGGAAAGCGCTTTTACAATCCGGACGCCCCGCAGGTGCGCGGATTTCTTGACGTTCTCCGATGGAAGCTGACCAGCCTGCCGGAACGTTCGCCCGGTTTTGTTTGGGACGTTCAGCAAACCGTGCCGCCCAGGCGGGTAGAAGGCAGCGAACTGCGAGCCACGTTGGTGAATCATTCGACCGTGCTGCTTCAGCATGGCGGTTTCAATATTTTGACGGACCCGATTTGGTCCGAGAGAGTGAGCCCTCTGTCGTGGATTGGCCCGCGGCGGCGAAGAGAACCCGGAGTGGCGTGGGAGAAACTGCCGCCGATCGACTGCGTTCTAATCAGCCACAATCATTACGACCATCTGGATTTGCCAACGCTGCGCAGGATAAATGCACGTGGCGATTGCGCGTTCGTTGTTCCAGCTCGCGTGCCGCAGCTGCTGCGCGCCGAGAATATAAGGCCGGTTCACGAATTGGATTGGGGCGAATCCTTATCGCTGCGCGGTTTTACGATCCACTGCGTCCCGGCCCAGCATTTTTCAAGCCGCGGAATTTTCGACCGCAACCAGACGCTATGGTGCGGATACGTAATTGAATTTCAGGAACGGCTCGTATACTTCGCGGGAGACACCGGGTTCACACCGTATTTCGCGCAGATTCGTGAAAGGTTCGGATCGCCGCACCTCGCGTTGTTGCCGATCGGAGCGTACGAACCACGCTGGTTCATGGCGCCGATGCACATGAATCCCGATGAGGCGGTCCGAGCACACGCTCTACTGGGCGCGAGAACCAGCATTGCGATCCATCATGGGACTTTTCAACTCGCGGACGATGCCATCGACTCTCCGAGGGGGCAGATCGAAGCACTCGCGCGGCCCGAGTCTTTTCTGGTCCTCAACAACGGCCAGTTTGCGAATATTCCATGACTATGGGCGAGAGATGATGCCGCGCTTCCGGCAAGGGTGGGACTCAAACATCGCGAAAGCAGGAGCGTTTCTAATCGCCACAAAGTTTCGAGTGATGATTTTGTATCTAATTGAAATACAAGCGCTTAGAGATTTCTAATCGCCATAGGATTTGAGCCCGGTGCACAGCGATTTCGCGCGGCTCGCGACTCACGCGCCGCTACGATTGCCCTAAGCTAAGCGCGTCAGAGGATGCGCCTCGAGTCGCTGGCGAATTTCTCGAGATGGCGGGCGGCCTCGTAAGCGCCGCCATACTTTCGCATTGACCCCGCCACACGCTGAGCGGAAGCGCGATAGGAGGGTTCGTTTAAGACACGGTGAACCTTGTCTCGGAACTCCGCGACATCGATATATTTCTCGCCGTCCGCACCGTTAGTCGACATCACGACCTCACCGGCTCCCAAGGCCAGAAGACGACGCGCATTGCTTTCGCGCTCCGTGATCGTAGGAATGATCACGGCGGGTGTGCCTGACATCAATCCCGACATCACCGAACTGTGACCCCCATGGTGCACCATGAGGTCGCTGCGCTCTGCCATCGCGAGACCCGGCACGTAAGCGGCATGATGGAAGTTCGACGGTAGCTCGCCAAATTCCGATGGGATCTTCTGGTGTCCGGTGGTGAGCACAACTTGCACCGGAGTTTCACCGAGCGCTGCCATTGCGGCGCGGATTACCACGATGGAGTCGATTGGCGTCGGACCGCTGCCATACCGTGGATTACCGGAGTAGACCCATATTACGGGTTGTTCGCGACTCAGCGTAGCGACCCAGTCCGGGAGCACGGCGTCCGCAGTCTGCCACACAAGCGGCCCAATGTAGGTGACGTTCGCGCTCGCAGGCAGCGGATCAGTTTCCGGCGTTCCGACTATAAGGCAAAAATCTCCTGGCAGGCGGTCGACGCAGCGCGGTTGCGGCGCGATACCGTACTCGGCGGCCACTTTGTTGACGACGGACGCCGCGCTCGGCAATCCGGCCGGCCGCACCGGCTGCCACCAGAGAAATCCAGGGCTTGCCGGATGGAAATTTCCTTGCAGAATGCTGGCCTGTGGCACCTGCAAAACGCGCGCAGCCAGGCAAGAGAGCGCATCGAACGAGTCAACCACCACATCGGGAGCGAAGTCGCGAATGACGTCGACATATGCCGCCGTCATCGCTCGTACGAACTCCTCGTCTGCGTAGGCGGCGGCAAACATATGTTCGACGTCCCACGCTGCGCTTACCACAGACAGATCCGTGGCGGGAACCGGTACAGACCGCGCTGGAAACGGGGGATTCTTCAAGCCCGCGTCAGCAATCAACTTTGCCGGCGCCGGCGCAGGATTGAAGACGGCAACATCGTGACCACGGTCCGCAAGCGATCGCGCGACCGG
>DASPVY010000097.1:0-15045 GCA_035622115.1 Candidatus Acidiferrales bacterium | reverse complement strand
AACGCCATAACAATCAGAAGGATCGCCAAGTTTGCCCAGCCGAAAATCACCATCGCTCTGATCTTGGAGAAAAACAGTGAACCGCACGTTGCAATCACATAAAACACGGCGACCACTGTATTGTTCGTCGCCTGATTGATGTACACGATGCTGTTTGATCGAACGTAGACCTGCGTCGGGTACGCCGTCAACGCCCACAGGATATAAAGCGCCGTCGCTCCTCCAATCGCGAGGAACGGCAGCATGCGCTTGCGGCTCTTCGAGGTCGGCTCAAAAAGCCAAACGCTCAGAGGCAGCAGGAATGGGAGAAGGCCTTGTGCATACAGCATGAACGCCGCACCCATGTCATGCGCCACGGCGGGCGAAAGAATGCCGTCCAATCCCAGCCAAACGAATCCCTCAATGAACTGGTGCACGGCGAAGAGCGTGGGTAGCGTTGCAAAAAGCAGTTCGCGCCGGTGCTTCACCTTCGTCAGCGTGACGATTCCGACACCGGCTAGGGCTGTGCTGCCAACAAAGTTAGCTGTTGCGGAAAAGCACACGGTTGTCTCCCGCGGGAAAATGACATCCACTCTCGCGGAACGCAAGAGATTTCTGGCGATTCGCCGGCTGCACGCTCCGCGACGACTTCAACAGTCATCTTGGCTCGGCTCTCACAACCTTGGCCTCCACTCCGCGCGTATCAGGTCCGTTGATTATCGAAATTCGTCCTGGATATCATCCTCCAGGCGAATGCTGCACTCGCAATCGAAAGCGCCGCACAAATCAGCATCACGAATCGGAATCCGAACACGAACGCGCGATCGACGGAAATCCGGATCGTGGCGCCAATGTTCGGATCGATCCCCGCCGGAACTTTCAGTGCAGCAAGCCTGATCTCGTTCGATTGAAGTTCCTTCATTGCCGAGGTGGGAATGGCTAAAACGCGCAAACTGCGGTTGAGGTGAAAGGCGAACGCTCCGGTCATCGCGGCCCCGAGGATAGCAATCGCCAGGAGTCCTGCGACTCGCGCGACTGCGTTGTTGATCCCGGAAGCCGTCCCAGCCCGATCCTGCTCGACCGCGTTCATGACCACGGTCGTCACGGGTGCGACGCTGACAGCCAACCCGAAGCCGAGCACCACAAATGCGGGGAAGAACGTGTCCCAGTAGCTTCCGCCAACCGATGGCGCTGCGAAAAGGAGAAATCCCGCCGCTGCTATCACCGGGCCGATAATGAGCGGCCGTTTGGGCCCGTAACGAGCGACGAGTCCGCCGGACCAGCGCGACATCAGGAACATCAGCAGGATGAGAGGAAGCGCAGCGGCCCCAGTGGCCGTCGCCGAGTAGTGTTGGATCTGAATCAGGTCCAGCGGATATAAGAAGAAAAAGATCCCAAGCGCGGCATAAAGAAACAGCGTCAGTAAGTTGGCACCGCTGAAATTTCGAGAACGAAAGAGCCCCAGAGGCACCATCGGAAGTTCAACGCGAGTTTCGACGAAGAAAAATGCAATCAGAAACGTGATGCCGGCAATCAACGCTCCCCAGATATATGGATTGCTCCAACCGAGACGCGTCGATTCAATGAATCCGTACGCTAAGCCGCCCAAACCGAGCGTAACGATAATGGCTCCTGCCCAATCGATATTCCCTGTTTCGCCGGCCTTGCTCTCGGGAACCCGCCACAGCGATAGCACCAGCACCGCGGCCGCAATAGGGACGTTTATAAAGAATGCCCATCGCCAGGAAGCATGCTGGATTAACCAGCCGCCCAGAACTGGCCCGATGGCTGTGGTGATCGCGGTGAAGCCGGACCAGGTCCCGATCGCGTGGCCTCGTTCTTTCTCATCGAACGAGGCGCTCAAGATTGACAGGCTGCCGGGCACAAGAAATGCCGCACCCAACCCTTGAATAGTCCTGGCGAATACTAATGTGTGAATGTTCGGAGCCAGGCCGCAACCGATCGACGCAATTGCGAAAATTGCCACACCGATTACGAAGATTCGTCTTCGGCCGTAGAGATCTCCCAGCGAGCCTCCCACCAGAATCAACGCGCCAAGAACCAGTCCATAGGACTCAACAACCCACTGGATGTCGGTTACCGAGCCCCCAAGATTCGTCTGAAGAGCCGGCAGGGCCACGTTCACGACGGTGCTGTCAATGAATGCCAGGCTCGAGCCTAGGATCGTCGCCGCGAGAATCCATCGCGCTGTTGCTCTCGAGTGGGGAATGAAGTCATGGCCCGATTTAATTACAGCTTCGTCGGACGGTGGTTTCACGGGTGCATCATCTCGTTAGGTGAGCAGCCAGCAGCGTGGTCATGAAGGAGCAACCATCTCCGGACCTGCACGCTGCAGAGAGCGTCCAAACTCGCGCCGAATACTCAAGTAGACGCTACGAAACGCTTTTGGGTGGCGTGCGCAAATTCTTGTGGAGGATTTTGACGATACGTCTTGCGGCATCGCGAGTCACGCCGAGATTCTCGCCGAAGAATCGCACCTTCCCAACAACGGTCTGACTGACGATCGGGTCACCATCGGGACGAATCAACTTCACGTACAGCGCCACTCGCGTTTCGCCGACAACGACGAGGAGTTCACGAGCCGTCTGGCTGCCCGTCTTGAATTGTTCAACTTCGGTGAGCAGCGTCTGCACGTTCGGATTGTTGGCGGCTGAGCGATCTCCGCTGCGATAAACCTGGCTGTAAAGGCCGCTGAGCCTGATGCGATCGACTAGGCTTTCGTAGATGGCCAGGCGAAATTCGGCAGGAATTTTGGCGTCTAGCGCAACAACCGGCTCGACGAGAATTGCGGGTTTGCTCGCGTTCGCGGACAGATTCGAAACGGGATCGATGGCGGAATCATTTCCCGAATTTTGTGACGGAGACGTCGCGTTCGTCGCGGCCTTGCTGCGCGCGCCTGACCGCGCCCCTTGCTTCACGAGCTCCGCGCTGAATTGTTGAGCATGGTTTCTCGGCAGTGCGAATATCGCGGCGTGCAGGCCGCCATTCAAATCACGGTAAGTCACCGTCAACACATCAACTTTTTCCCGCAGCAAGAGAGTCAGGGCCGCGCCGCTATCATACGGCGCTGCCGAGGCAGCATCCCGGGCGGCTTCGCCGACGAATCCGCCGGCATCGGTCACTTCTGAGCCGGTGAAAATATTTTCGATCGAAGTGATAGGCACTGCAGCGTGATGTTTTCCCGTGTCGAAGTGAAGCTCAGCGTCCTGGATCGATAAGTGGCCGTTGGCATTCTGTTTGATATCGGTCAGGCCGATAACGCAGCGAGCGGTTAACGGCTGATTGGTCGCGCTATCCTGCGCAATCATCACTCGAGAGGCGAGTGTCAGCAGGAGCATGAGAAATCCGAGGGAAATTCGTATACGCATAAAAATTCCATCCGTGCCCAAGATATTTACCGGAGGGGTTCTCACAGCGAGATCCGCCACCGATTACCAGTACGTCGGTCGAAGCGAAAAGTAGCACATCCGCTCAGCCCTCCGCCAATCAAAGGAATCCCCGGCCGGCCGCGGTCCTCTTATTGCGATGTCGGCGCCGATAATGTTTCGGGATCACGCGCGAGCAGTGTCAGCGGCGCTTACGCAGCGCGCGTCGCTGCGGGCCACTGCCAACGTCCGGAACCTCTTCGCCGAGTGCCGTGGCTAAGTCGATTTGGTGATCCTGTTCCTGCATCAGGATCTGGCGAATCTGTTCCGCCATCGCGTATTCTCCCAGGGCTTCACATTGCGGAATACGTTCGCGGTAATTGCGAATGGTTTCGTTTTCGTTATCGAGATCGTAGCGAAGCATGTCTTTCGCATTTTTCGACGTGCGCACCGGCTTGGGCGTGACCACCGGCATTTTGCCGAGATAGTCGATCTGCCGCGAGAGGATCAGGGCATGATCGAGCTCCTGCTTGGCGTGGATTTCGAGCTGCGCGGCGATGTCCATGAAGGCGGCGCCGCTGAGCACCTGCGAATAGACGACGTACGCGATAATTGCTTGATATTCGCGCGAGAGGTCTTCGTTCAACAGCTCCGCAAGGCGGTCGCGGGAAATTTCATTATTGCTTCCATCGGATTTGGCTTCGGCCATCTGATTTCTCCTTTGAGTTGAAAGTCCCGTAATACTATCGCGCTTCGGGCTTGCTGAGACCGCGTACGGCAAAAGGTCCGCGCCCTGTCGAACGCCGGTGAACCGCACCGCCGGCCTCCATCCTTCCTCGTGTCGACAGGGAGGTTAAGATTCATCTCCCAAAAGCCTTCAATTCAGGCCGTGAACTCAGGTTACGTCGTGGACATTAACGCTTCCGATTCGTTTCAGACCCGCGCCCGGCCGTTCAATTCCGTTCAGTCGGTCGCTCGCGGAGTCTTGTTGTACGACTGACGCGGCCGCTCGGCATGGTGCCGGGTTCGTGTAGACCGGGCCGTAATCGTCGCAAACAGCTCTTCGGAAAATCAATCGAAATCTCATCTGCGAAGAACCCGCCACAGAAAGGCGTGCGTGCGGAGTCCCACGCAAAGTTCGAGGACGACCGGCGAGTCGGCCGTCGATTGAACAGACAGAACAAGAATCAAGACTCGACTCGGACGGCCGTTCCAGTACAAAAGTACTTCGAGGCCCGTAATGTTTTCGCGGTTAGCCGCGACGATCGGAACCGGTGTCGCGATGCAAGTACGGTAAGCTGGATTTGAATGGATTTGCCGGCCAAGTCTTCACGAAATTCCGTCCTCTTTGCTGCCTGGCTCGCAATCGGCGGGGGATTTCTCGTCCTATCTCTGGCGCTGCCGCCCGGAACCGCGCGCGCCACTTTTGGCGACATTCTCCTTTGCCTTTTGCCGTTGGGTGCCAACGCGGGCTTGCTCTCAAATGCCAACACGTCCTATCGGCGCACAAATACGTTCTGGATTCTGCTCGCGGCGGGATGCGGCCTCTGGCTGATCGGCTCGCTCACGTGGACGTATCGTGAGCTCGTCCTGCACGCGCATTCGCGTTTTTCCTATCTCGGAAGTACCGTTTATTTTCTGCACCCGGTTCCGTTCATGGCCGCCGTCGCACTGCAGCCGCACGCTCGGGGCATGCGCGAGACGCTGCGTTACGGATTGCTTGATCTCGCGGTGCTCGTGACGACATGGCTTTATATCTTCACGTTTACCGCGCTCCCTTGGGTCGCGGCTTCACCAAACGATCATCTCTTTACGATTCGCCGCTGGGAGGCGTATTCCGGCGAAAATGTCGTCTATCTCGCGGGGCTTATTTACGTCCTCCTGCACTCGCGCGGCACCTGGCGCTGGATTTACGTGCAACTCCTGGCGATTGCGTTGATCCACACCGCGGGTTTTGTGGTGACAGCCAGGGCGACGCTGATGGGCACGTTCACTTCCGGCAGCATCTACAACCTGCCCAACGTGATCATGTTTTTGTGGCTCGGCACCCTTGGAGTCACCGCGCATCGGCTGTCTCTCGTGCCGGAGTCAAAGGATCCGGCGCATGCCGGCGCAACGCAGTGGCCGCAGTGGCTCGCCATCGCCGGCGTTCTTTTCATTCCGATTCTCGCTGCGTGGAACCAGTTTATGAGCAACGCCCCGGCGCCCGTGCGCGAATTTCGCTTGGTCGTCACTTTGATCGCGTTGGTGGCCGGAACCGCAATGGTCTTTCTGCGGCAGCATGTGGTGGATCAAGAGCGGCTGCGGCTCGTGTCCAGCCTCCAGCAGTCTCTCGAGAATCTGCAGCGACTCCAGGGCCAGTACATTCAATCCGAAAAGCTGGCCTCGCTCGGGCAGCTAGCTGCTGGCGCGGCTCACGAGATCAATAATCCGCTCGCCGCGATTCTCGGTTATTCCGAGCTGCTCGTGGACGAGCCCTCTGCGGGCGCGCGCGCGCGAAATCTCGGCGAAAAAATTCGCGATCAGGCACGTCGCACGCGCGAGCTGGTGAACAATCTCTTGAGTTTTGCGCGTCAGAAGCCCGCCGATAAGCAACTCCTCGATATCAGCGCCATCGTCGCTGGAGCGGTCCAATTGCGCACCCTTGATTTGCGCGACAAGAACATCAAAATCGAGACGCAGGATCGAGGAGTGTTGCCCGCCGTGCGCGGCGATCCGAATCAGTTGCTTCAGGTGTTTTTCCAGATTATCAGCAACGCGGTGGACGCCATGGAACCGCATGGCGGCGGCATTCTTACGATCAAGAAGATGCGCGAGCGCGCCGAGGTCGTCATCGAGTTCGCGGACACCGGCCCCGGCATTTCTGGACCCGAGCGTGTCTTCGATCCGTTCTACACAACCAAGCCGGTGGGCAAAGGCTCGGGCCTGGGTCTGAGCATCTGCTACGGAATTATTCAGGAGCACGGCGGCAGGATTTCGTGCGAGAACCGGCCGGAAGGCGGCGCGGTGTTTCGCGTCGAACTGCCCGCCGTACTCGCATTCTTTCCGCGCGCGGGGGGCATCACCGCAACCGCCAGTCAGCGCTGAGCGCAGCTTCCGGCATTCTCGGCCAGTATGCTAGAGTCGGTGGTTCATGGATTCGCCCGCCGTTTCGACCGAGAATCTGACTCGCCGCTTCGGTCCGTTGACCGCGGTGGACCACGTCCAGTTAAACGTTGCGCCAGGCCAATTCTTCGGATTCCTCGGCCCAAACGGCGCGGGCAAGTCCACTACCATCAAGATGCTCACCGGCCTGCTCGCTCCCAGCGAAGGCCGCATTCGCATCCTCGGTTTGGACCTCGAACAAGATCCAGTGGCCGTGAAACGGCAGATCGGCGTGGTTCCTGAAGGCCTCGCCCTCTTTGGCCGCCTGACCGGGGCGGAGTTTCTCAATTTCGTCGGGCGAATGTACGGCCTCGATCGCGCGACCTCCGCCCAGCGCACCACCGAGCTTCTCGATTTCATGCAGCTCAGCGACCGCCCGAAAGCCTTGATCACCGATTATTCGCACGGCATGCAGAAAAAATTGGCCATGGCCGCGGCTGTGATTCACGGCCCGCGTGTCCTTTTCCTCGACGAGCCGTTTGAAGGGGTGGACGCGGTCGCCTCGGGCACGCTCAAGGCCATGCTGCAGCGCATGATTGGAAACGGCGCGACAATTTTTCTAACCTCGCATGTCCTCGAGATCGTCGAGCGGCTGTGCACTCATCTGGCCATCATTCACAAGGGTCGCTTGGTCGCCCAGGGTTCTCTTGATGAATTGCGCGCGGGCGTCGAAGCACGTCTCGCCGGCGCGAACGGAGAAGCCGAACCGGCTCAGCCTCGCGGAAAACTCACCCTCGAAGAAATTTTTCTCGATATCGTCGGCGGAGTTCGGCTGGGAGATCGGGAGCTATCATGGCTGGGCTGAGCGCCGCGCCTGTCGCGTCCGTTTCCTCGCCGCGCGGGCCGGGCATCGGCCACTTGCTTGTGATCATCGCCCGATTGCGCTGGAGCCTTTTCGTCAACTCGATGCGAACGATTCGCGGGCGGCTGGAGGCCGTCTCGCGCTTGTTCGCGGCCATCACCATGTGTACGTTGGCCTTCGGCGGCGCGTTTGCCTTCGGCATTCTCAGCTACTTGGCCATCCACAAAGAGAAGTTCATCTATCTCGCACTATTGCTCTGGGCCGTGTTCGCTTTCTGGCAACTGTATCCGATCATCGGATCCGCTTTTTCGGCGCCCTTCGAATTCGGAAATCTGCTGCGGTTCCCGATCTCGTTTCCGTCGTACTTCGTTCTGAACCTTGCCTTCGGCGTGCTCGATCCGGTGTCTCTTGTCTGTCTATTTTGGCTCGTCGGCATGTTCGTCGGAATCGCCGTCGCGAGCCCAATGCTGATTCCGTGGGCGTTTGTGATTCTTGCGCTGTATGGCGCATTGAACGTTTTTCTATCCCGCGCGGTATACGTGTGGCTCGAGCGCTGGCTCGCGCAACGCCGCACGCGCGAAGTGCTCGGCGTCGTATTTCTTTTTGTGATGATCGGCATGCAACTCGTCGGGCCGATCGCCACGAGATGGCACAAGCATCCCTCGCCTGTTGTGGCCCGGCTGGCCGCACTTAGCATGGTCGCCGACGTTCTTCCGCCGGGACTTGCGAAGCGCGCGATCGCGGACGCTGGCCAGGCCGCGCCGGGCTATGCGCTTCTTTCGATCGCCGCGCTCGGCGTGTACTCGCTCGGAATCGCCGCTCTTCTGGGGACGCGTCTCCACGCCCAATTTATTGGCGAAAACGTTAGCGAGACTCTGGCGCCGGTTCCTGTGGCTGAAATCGGAACGGTTCGCGCGGCCTGGGAATTGCCGTTTCTCTCCGCGCCGATCGCGGCAATTTTCGAAAAAGAAATTCGCTACCTTGTCCGCAGTGCGCCGATGATATTCACGTTTGTCATGCCTCTTTTTGTCCTGGTGATTTTTCGGTTTGCGCCCCAGAGCGGGCGCGGCGGCGCGAGCTTTCTCGTGAAGGCGCCCGACTGGGCCTTCCCGATCGGGGCTGCCTACGCGATGCTCATACTCACAAATATTGTTTACAACTGTTTCGGCGCTGACGGCGGCGGCTTGCAGCTTTATGTCACGGCGCCCGTGCGCCTGCGCGATGTCTTTCTGGCAAAAAATCTTGCGCATTCGGCTGTTCTCGCGCTTGCCATTGCCGGCGTTCTTGTTGCGACCATCGCGCTTTACCGCCCTCCCAGCCTCGCCATCACGTTTGGAACGGCCGTCGCGATAGTTTTTGCGTTGCCGCTGAACCTGGCCATTGGCAACTTGATGTCGGTCTACTCACCGAAAAAATATGACTTCAGCGCGTTCAATCGCCAGCGCGCAACCGGCGCGACGGCTTTGGTCAGCATGGGGGTCGAAGTGGTCATCGTGGCGATTGCCATTGGGATCTTTTTTCTGGCGCGATTTCTCCATCGCGTGTGGCTCGCTGGGTTCATGTTCTTGCCGCTGGCCGCGATATCGATCTTTGTATATTGGCTCATCCTCAAGTTGGCCGAGCGCCGCGCGCTGGAGCGCCGCGAAATCTTGATCGCCGAAATCTGTCGCGCTTAACGAGTCGCTTGGGAAAAATTGCGGGTCTGAACGGAGAGCTTCCCCATGAGTCGAATTTCATCGCTGGCTTTTCTTTTCGTGGCCGCAACGTTTGCGGCGTCTCCGGCGGCTCTTCTCGCGCAGTCGGCGCCTATCGCCCGCGTCCCTGGCAGCATGAGTGAAGACCTCGTGGAATTCACGAACTCGCCCGCGCCGCCTGGATACGAAAAGGATCTCGCGGCGAAAATTCGCGAGCGACTGAAAGCGTATTCACCGCAAACGGATAGCCTCGGCGACGTGATTGTCACCATCGGCAGCGGCGAGCCCGAGAGTCTGCTCGTCGCGCCGATGGACGAAGCCGGCTTTGTCATCAGCGGTATCACTGACGACGGTTACCTGCGCGTCCAGCGCTTGCCACAAGGCCGCGAACTTCCTCCTATCTTCCAGGAGCTCTACGCCGCGCAGCCAGTAGTCATTCAAAAGCCCGATGGCAAATGGATCTCCGGTGTTGTCGCGGGCCTCTCGGTTCATCTGCAGACCGGCCGCATCGATCCGCCGTCCGCCAGCGACCTCGAAAATTTCTACGTGGATATCGGTGCAACTTCACGCGCAGATGTTCGCCGCTCCGGCGTTGACATTCTCAGTCCGCTCGCCATCGAGCGCTACGTCGGCAATCTCAATGGCCGCGCCGCTGCCGCAGCCGGAATCGGCGATCGCTTCGGCGATGTCGCGCTCGTCGAATTGTTGCGGGAACTTGATCCTTCAAAGCTCAAGGGAACTTTAACCGTTGCGTTCGTCGTTCAGCAGTGGGCGGGCTCGCGCGGACTGCAACGCATTCTCGATCGGTTTCATCCGCGTGAAATGGTTTACGTCGGAAGGCTGACCGCTGGCGGCACGATCGCCGGAATGCAGACAGTTCACCGCGCGCCGCGCCGCGACTTGGGCGGCGGCGTGCTCCTTGGACTCGCGGAGACCGGCGAGGCGCTCACCGGCTTTTCGTCCGAAATCGAAAAACTTGGCGAGGAGAACAAAATTTCGGTTGTTGCGGACTTTTCCGGACCGGTAATCTCGCCGAGCTACCTCCCCGTTCCGCCGCTCCCGGGCCGTTTCGCACATCTCGGAATCGCCACGTCCTGGCCATCCACGCCAGCCGAGACAATTGACACTTCCGATCTCGCAAAACTCGTCCAGCTTCTTCACGCTTATGCAGAGGGCGCGCCGCAATCGGCCGGAAGTGCGCCGCTCTTCATCCACAGCAATGGCGGCTTCGCGCCGCGTGAAAAAGCGAATGCGCAAGACGCCCTCGCCGACCTCATTCGCACCTACGGCGTAAGCGGCCACGAAGAAGCCGTCCGCGACGCGGTCAAGCGCCATCTTCCTGATTGGGCCAAGCCCGAAACCGACGACGCCGGCAACTTGATCCTGCATCTTGGCGAAGCGGCCGGGAAAAAGCCCAGCATCCTCGTCGTCGCCCACACGGATGAAATCGGCTTCGAGGTCGAATCCATCGCCGCCGATGGACGCCTCCAGGTAAAATGGCTCGGCGGGGGCGAACTCAGCTTTTTCGCCGGGCATCCGGCGCTCGTGCATTCTTCAGACGGAGTCGCGCATGACGCCGTTATGGAATTGCCCAACGGCTGGGATCAAACGGATTTCGCGTGGCCCAAACCCTCCGCCGAGACCCCAGCTGCCATCCGCGTCGATGTTGGCGCGCGCAGCACTGACGAAGCCGCAAAAATGGGCATTCACGCCGGTGATTGGGTCACGATTCCTAAAGCCTATCGCGCGCTTTTCGGCACGCGGGCCAATGGCCGCAGCTTTGACGATCGCGTTGGCTGCGCCGCCCTCATCGGTGCTGTCTGGGCGCTCGGCCAAAATCTGAAAGATCGCGACGTCACGTTTGCCTGGTCTACGCGCGAAGAAATCGGCCTCGTCGGCGCTGGCGCCCTCGCCAAGCGCCTCGCTGCCGAGCATCGCGCTCCCGACTACGTTTTCGCTGTCGACACGTTCGTCAGTTCAGATTCCCCGCTCGAATCACAGCGCTTCGCTGACGCCCCGCTGGGAAGCGGCTTCGTCATTCGCGCAGTGGACAACTCGAATATAGTTCCGCACGGTCTCGTCGAGCGTCTCGTCGCGATGGCGAATCAGAATAAAATTCCCGTGCAATACGGCGTCACCGGCGGCGGCAATGACGGTTCCGCCTTCACGCGCTACGGCTCCATCGACGTTGCTCTCGGCTGGCCCCTGCGCAATGCTCATTCGCCCGCCGAAGTAATCGACACGCGCGATTTCGACTCCCTCACTAGAATCATCACCGTCATCGCGAGCAGTTGGTAGCGCCCCGCTCTCAGAAGCCGCCCAAGCTCGTCTGTTATAATCGCCGCCATGTCCGGCCCCACCTTTAAACCCCCTCGCACAGTTGTCGTCGAAGGGCCCATTCGAGTCGGCAAGTCCTCGCTGGCAAAAGTCCTCGCCGATCACCTTCACGCACGCCGCGTTTCTGATTCCGAGGACAATCCTTTCCTCTCCGATTTCTACGCCGAAAAGCCCGGCTCTGCTTTTCGCACTCAAATGTATTTCCTCATGGAACGCTACCGGCGCCTTTCAGAGCTGCGCCTCGCGGACGATCCATCCATGGTCGTGTGTGATTTTCTCTTCGAAAAAGACAAGATTTTCGCCTACATCAATCTCGACAACGAAGAGTTGAAACTCTACGAGCGCTATTTCGATTTGCTCGCACCTCTGCTTCCCGCTCCCGATCTCGTGATTTACTTGCAGGCCAAGCCGGAAATTCTGCGCAAGCGTGTCACCAAGCGCGGCGATCCTGCCGAACGCCGGATTTCACCCGAATATGTCGAAGCCGTCTCCCAGGCCTACGAGCATTTCTTTTTTCGCTACTCCGCTTCGAATTTGCTCGTTGTCGATACTTCGGAGATCGATTTCGTCGAGCGCAACGACGACTTGCGGGAACTTCTGCGCCGCCTCCGCCAGCCAGTCAAGGGCACCCAATATTTTCTTCCTTTGGAGCCGACATGATCACGCTCCGCCGCGCCCTCGTGCCTGAGCTGCCGTACTCATGCGCCCGAAAATAAAACGAGCGGGTGATTTTCTAGAACGTACGCGTTGTTGAAAACAAACTGGGTTAGCAGTTAACCACCTGCACTAAGTTGCGTTGAATCAGCGAGGCTTACACACCGCTTGTGTACAAATTTGTGTACAAGACAGTGCGGGTCTTTAGGTACAGGTGCCGATCCTGCTCGCAATATGTCCCTAGGTCCACTAGCATTCACCTGCCACGAACCGTATCATCGTCTAGAAAGATTTCGAAGGACTGATTTGGTAACGCCCGGCCGGGACTTACCGTTCTTTCGAAATAATCCCGAGAATAATAAAGGAGTGTCGAACCTTGCCCGATACAACTACGTCTGAAAGTTCCGTTAGAGCGGTCCTTCCCCCGATTGAACCATTTCTCACGGCGGCACAACTCGCGCCACTCATCGCCGTCGATGAATGCACGGTGGCTAATTGGCTCCGGCAGAAAGACGGCGTAAACGCTGTTCCGTTTCATTATGTCGGCCGCAAACCACGATTCCTTTATTCCGAGGTTCGCCGCTGGATTGACGAACAACACTCCAAGAACGTGAAGCGGTACGGCCACATCGGTCCGCGCCGTGACCGTAAAGCAGCGAAGGGGAAACTTGATCGCGCGGCCTGAAATAATCACGTGTGACGTGAATTAGGCCGCATAGAAAAGGCTTCGCCGTCGACCCGCGAATTTGACGACGTCGGCCGCGAGCGGGTGAACCCGAGGTATCAACCGAAGTCTGATCTGAACACACGAACCGCGACCCTAGGAGGAACCCGTGAAGAACGGCGAGACAGGTGGAAAAGGAATGCGAATCGCGAGCGAACGACCATCGCGTGCCCCGGCGCATCGCAATTGCCACCTCGGGCAAATCCCTGTTCCCAGCGCCGGTGGGATATGGAACGAAAAGGAAAACGGAAACCGCGATGGACCGGATTCAGCGCCTGGAAACTGAAACGCGGCGAGACCTAGACCTTCGTGACTGACGACGGCCAGCAAGTTTTTTCAATGGAAGAGCGACCCGATTAGACCCAAACGTAGAACACTACGCATCGTGCGGAAGCGGCGAAGAGGAAAGCCGAGCGCGACCGTGCGGCATAAGAGAGGGCCGGAAAATGAGCAGAGTATACGTTGAAGAGCTGGAACGCTCCGCAGGAAAAGTGCCGTTCGATTCCGGCGAGAGCAAGACAAGCGCGCCGCACGGACGAAACAAGCGTCGGGGTGAACGAGGAATGGGCCATCACGAGGCCAGAATCATCGACGAGAAAATCCAGCATCCAGACGTGACGCTTCTTCGCATGCTTGCGCAGATTGCCGTGATGACTGACCTAAGGCGGGAAGCTCGGCAGTTGAGCATGTGGGAAGTGTGCATGGCCTTCATCACGCTGGCGATGCAGGAAAAATCCATAAAAATCCAAGGCGCGGCGGCTTAAATGGCCGGTCTACCACTGGAAACTCACCCGCTTCGTGAACGGCGTCCTCGGTGGTGCATGGATCGGGCCGAAGGCGAAAGCTGGGTGACGATGCGCTGGCTTTGCCTCGACGTTGCGTTTTCCTGACGCAGCGAACATCCGGTCGTGACTGACCACGGCCAGCAAGTGTTTTTTCGATGAGAACGACCCGACAGCAGGAACGTCGGGGCGTCATCCAGAAATGCACCAAAACGATTCAACGAAAAGGAAACAAACACCAATGAAAGCATGGCAAACAAACGCGATCCTGAAGGCGAAGCAAATGGGGAATCAAACGAGCAAGTCGGACGAGAATGTGCCACTCCTAGAATTAATCTCCGGGTTCTATGGAATGGCGCTCTGCGCCTTGGAAGAGATGAACGAATCCGCCACGCGAGACGCAGATTGGAAAGAAGTTGCCCGAAGCGCGCAGGTGCTTTTGGACCATATGCCGGCTGCGGGCATTAAGTCAGTCTTAACGGTCTTGGTATTTCTCGTTGCTCTGGACGAAGCGCAGGCAGACGAAATGATGTGCCAAGAAGCAGTCGCCCGTGGCCAGTATGTGATGTGAGGTTCGCAAACCCACCTGCTGGCGGCCGGTTGGGGCCACTGCGTGCGGGTAACGAATCACCGCGCACCATAGTTTCCAGCACGTCGGGCCCCACGGAGACTGAATGAATCTCCCGCGGATGATGACGATTTAAGTTGTATTCGGAAGGAAGAAACGAAATGACAAACAAACTGACTCACCAAGAAATGAGGGGAGTGCTGCCTGCCGGCTGCCGGAAAGGCAAAGAGTGGGAAACCACGTGTCCGCTCTGCGGACACGGCCATCTTCGCCTTTTCGGCGATGACGGCATTAAGTGCATGAATGGCTGCGCGACGGGGGACGTGATTGCCTGGATTAGGAACGCGCTCAAGCTTGAGCCCGGGAAACGGTCTGCTCATCCGGCGGTTAAATCAACCAAGAAGGCCGAGCCGTCCGACGGAATCTCGCTCACACAATACTGTCAAATGAAGGGTCTCTCCGAGCTGGCGCTTCGGGTGTTTTATAGCTCGACGGCCGCGGGCACGGACCTCGAACGAAAAGTGAATGGCAAACCCGCCGTTGCTTGGCCTTACATGGACGCGACCGGAAACGTCCTCGCGTACAAGGTTAGGAAATCGCGCAACTCCCACGATACGTTTTTCGATCCGAAAGACCCGCACATCCCTTATGGATTGTGGCTGTCCCAGAACGGCGAACAGCCGAAGGACCTAGTTCTCTGCGAGGGAGAGAGCGATCAACAGACGTCGACGCTGTACAACATCCCTGCACTGGGGATACCAGGCTCGCAAGGTTGGCGAACGGAGTACGCACGGCTCCCGGTCATTAAGAATGCGGAGCGCATCTTCGTCGCCCTGGATTCGGACGAAGACGGAACGAAGTTTGCGGACAAGATTGCGAAAGATGTGCACATCTACAGGCTCGTTTTTCCAACGAAGGATGTGAACGAACTGCACGTCACCTCGCCGATGGACGAAGAGAAAACGATTGACGGAA
>DASPVY010000096.1:0-3729 GCA_035622115.1 Candidatus Acidiferrales bacterium | reverse complement strand
CAAAGGGCGCCAGATCATCCACCAGGCCACCAGGAAACACGTGCCGAGGAGGAGAAGAATAAAAGCGGCGAAATTCCGCAAGAAATGAGAGCGCACTCGCGCAGGCATTGTTCACGGGCAGTCTAGCGTATGGCTATGGCTGCCGCAACCTGAGCCACGAAGAGCGCTGCAGCTAAGTCACTATCCTCGTACGTTCCAACGGTTGAATTTCCCTTTTCCACATCGCAAATTGCTAGAATTTTCTCGGATGGCCTTCCTGCAACTGTTCGGGGTGCTGGCGATCGTCGGCGTAAACGCGTTCTTTGCGGCCGCGGAATTCTCGCTCGTGGCCGTGAGGACTTCGCGCGTGCGTCAACTGATCGAGCAAGGTGACGCGCGCGCGCGGATCGTCGAATCGCTGATGAGCGATATGGGGCGCGTGATCTCCGGAGTGCAGGTTGGGATCACGCTCGCCAGTTTGGCGCTCGGCTACATTGGCGAGATCACGCTCTCCCGCATGATCAGGCCGGCGGTGGCCGGTATTCCCGGGCATTGGGCCGCGATCGCTGCGCACGGGATCGCCCTGGTCGTCGCATTCGGTCTACTCACCGTGATGGAAGTCATCCTGGGCGAACTTGTGCCCAAGAGCGTGAGCCTGGCGCGAGCGGAGCGCGTGGCTCTTATCATCGCACGGCCGTTCAGCTGGTTCTTGCACGCGTTCCGCTGGGCGATTGATCTCCTCGATGGCATCGCCGAAAAAATTGTACGCGGACTCGGGGTCCCCGCGTTGCAAAGCCACACCGTAGTCCACTCCGCCGAAGAGCTGCAAGTCCTGATCGAGCAAGCGCGTGAGCGCGGGCTGCTGCAAGCCTCGGAGATGCAGTTCATTCGGGGGATGATGGAGCTGGCGCAAGTACAAGTCCGCGAGCTGATGGTGCCGCGCCCCGATATCCATGCCTTGCCGGTGGAAGCGAGCCTCGAAGACGCGATGAAGATGTTCGCAACCACCCAACGCTCGAGGCTTCCGGTCTATGAACTCACGCTTGACCACGCGGCTGGATTCGTGCACATCAAAGACCTGATTTGGCCGCTGCTCGAGAAAGTGAATCCCACTGAAAGCTCTACGCCAGCCGAATTCAATCTGAGACGCTATATCCGCGAAATCCTGATCGTCCCGGAGACCAAGCCCGCAAGCGAATTGCTCGTAGAATTCCGCGTGCGGCGCACAGAGATCGCCATGGTCGTGGATGAGTTCGGCAGCATCCTCGGACTCATCACTCTTGAAGATATCCTCGAACAAATGGTGGGCGAGATTCACGACGAATTCGATGTTGTCGAACGTCCGGTTCGTCTGCCCGATGGTTCGCTGGTCTTCGACGCCGCCCTGAAAGTTCGCGACCTCGAAGCCCAGTATGGCATCACGCTTCCGGATGACTCCTCGTACGAAACGATTGGTGGATTCGTCTTGAGCCGCCTGGGATTCTTGCCGCGCGGTGGAGAAAGCTTCGAAGCGTACGGCTTGCTCTTTACGGTGATGGACATGGATCGCCGGCGTGTTTCGCGGGTGAAAATCAAATCGCTGGATGCACGAGCAACCGCCGCCTCGATGGGCATTGAGTCGCAACTACCAGCAACGTCGGCCGCAAAATCTGCGACGCAATCCGCGTCGAGTTCGCCGCCGTCCAGTCGAAAGCGCGTGGGCTCGTGACCATTCTGCGGCGCATTTTGCATCGCGTCGTCCTCGCTGTCCCGGCGCTTTGGCTCATCGTCACGATGGTGTTTCTGCTCGCGCACATCGTTCCGGGCGATCCGGTGGAACAAATGCTGGGAGAGGGCGCCCGCCTCGAAGACCTGCAGCAACTTCGTCACGCGCTGGGCCTCGATCTGCCGCTTCCAACGCAATACGCGCGCTATATCGGCGACGTGATGCGAGGCGATCTCGGCGAATCGTTCCGCTATCAGCAGCCGGTCACGCGCGTGATTCTCGAGCACTATCCGGCCACCCTCGAACTTGCGGTTTTCGCGCTCTTCGCGTGCGCCGTCATCGGGATTTCCGCGGGCGTGCTCGCGGCGTACAAGCGCGGCCAAGCGGCTGATCGCGCTGTAAGTGTGCTGACGCTATTCGGATTGTCGATTCCCAACTTTGCGTTGGGACCGATCTTGATTCTCGTTTTCTCCGTGATTCTCGGCTGGCTGCCGGTCTCCGGCCGCGGGGGCTTGCGGAGCTTGATCCTGCCGGCGATCACGCTCGGCGCCGCGCTCGCCGCCATCCTGACTCGCATGGTGCGAACCGCCGTGATTGAGGAGCTTTCGAACGATTACGTGCGTACCGCGCGCGCGAAAGGCGCTTCGGAAACTTCGGTGTTATTCCGTCATGCGTTCCGCAACGCGTTGATTCCGATTATCACGATTCTCGGCCTTCAGTTCGGCACACTGCTCGCCGGCACGATCGTGACGGAAACAATTTTTTCGTGGCCGGGGATCGGGCGCCTCGCCGTTACTGCCATCCAGGCTCGCGATTATCCGCTTTTGCAGGGGTGCATTCTGTTGATTGCGGTTTCTTACGTCCTCGTGAACCTGCTCACGGATTTTCTGTATCTGTTTGTCGATCCAAGGATGCGATTCGAATGAGGCGCCGCTTTGAACGAGCTTAAGCGATTCTGGAAGCAGAGCGCGCTGGGGCGCTGGGGGCTCGCCGTCACCGCCCTGCTCGTAATCTGCGCGCTCGGAGCTTCGTGGCTCGCGCCTCGCGATCCCGCCGCTCAGGATCTTGCCGCGAGGCTCAGCCCTCCGAGTACCGCGCACTGGATGGGGACCGATGAACTCGGCCGCGACATTCTTTCCCGCGTGCTTTTCGGCGCGCGCGTCTCGATGGCCGTCAGCGTAAGCGTCGTGCTGATGTCGGGCATCGTGGGTCTCACGATCGGCTCCCTCGGCGGCTACTTCGGGGGCTGGCTCGACCGCATCGTGAATATCGTGCTGATCAACGCGTTCCTCTCGTTTCCCGGAATTTTGCTGGCCATCGCCTTTGCCGCATTTCTCGGGCCGGGAATGGGCAAGGTGATCGTGGCGCTCTCGATCACGGGCTGGGCGGGATACGCCAGGCTTGCTCGCGCCCAAATCTTACAGGCCAAGGAGATGGAGTACGTTCTCGCGGCCCGCTCGCTTGGCGCGTCGCACGCTCGAATTATCGTCCGGCACCTGATTCCAAACATTCTTCAGCCGGTGCTTGTTCAAGCCACAATCGCTATGGCTGGCGCGATTCTCGCCGAATCCACGCTCAGCTTTCTGGGATTGGGAGTGCTCGCCCCGATGCCGAGCTGGGGCGGGATGTTGAACGACGCGCGAAGTCATCTTTTCGACGCGCCGCACCTGGTGATCTTTCCGGCCCTCGCCGTCATGGCCGCCGTACTCTCATTCAATCTTCTCGGCGATGCGCTTCGCGACTGGATGGACCCGCGCACACGCGCGCAATTGGCTGTGGCCGATCTGGCGCGCTGAATCTTTGATTTCAACGCAAATGGTTTGCAAAGCGAGAACGCCGGGGATGCATCCGCGAACTTCAGAGGACGGAGTTACTTCACTTCGACCGTGACTTCAGCGCCGCGATGCGCGTTCAAGGCCTTCGCCGCATCGCCTTTGTTTACCGCAAACTCCAGAAACCCGCTCGAGCCGATCAATGCGACGGCTTCGCCTTGCGGCCCTTCCGCGAACGTCCGCACGACCTTGCCGACTTCCTTGTTTCCGACG
>DASPVY010000095.1:0-5920 GCA_035622115.1 Candidatus Acidiferrales bacterium | reverse complement strand
ATGGCACACGCCCTACATTTCGATCCTGGTGCAGGCTATCATTTCAGCCGTCGTGCTTCTGGCCAGCCAGATCAACGAGACCACCATTGGGGCCTATCAAGTCCTCGTTGATGCGGCCACGATTCTTTATTTCATTCCGTTTCTGTACATGTACGCCGCGGTGATCAAACTCTCGAATCGGCCCGATCGCAAGAACAACACCCAGGGTGTGTTGATTCCCGGGGGAAAATTTGGAGTGTGGATGGCGGGAGGTCTGGGATTCCTGGTCGTCACGGCGGGTATTGTTCTCTCGTTGATTCCGCCGGGTGAATCGGAGAACAAACTTCTTTTCGAAACGAAGCTTGTAGGCGGCACTGCTGTCGCCGTATTTCTCGGCCTGATCCTGTATTTTCGCGGCGCGCGGGCCAAACGGCGTGCGGCCGCGTCCGCGCCCTAGTCGCGACAGGCATCTGCTAAAACACCGTTCGCGCCTGAACCGTTCGCTTTGTGGCCAGCGAGAATCGCGGATCGACTGCGCCTCCTGCGTTGATCCTCTCTGCGACGTATTCGCCGAGCGCCGGACCATGCTTGAAACCGTGCCCCGACCCGCCGCCGACCAGCCAGACGTTGTCGAAGCCGGGATGGCGATCGATCAAGAAATCTCCGCTCGACGTATTCTCGTACTGGCACACGCGGGCTTCGACGATTGGCGCGCCGGCGAGCGCTGGAAAACGCTTCGCCACATATTCTCGCGCGGAAGCGATTTTCGCGGCGCCTGGCACGCGCTCCTGAAGATCGGGATCGGCGCGGTCGCCGTGATCGTCGCACGCGACCTTCAGTCCCCGGCTTTCGAGACTCGGCATGCCGTAGTATTCGGTCGCGCGATCGAGAAAGGTCGGCAGCGCGGGCGGCGCAAATCTCGCGTCTCCAGCCGGGACTCCGAAGAAAAAAACTTCCTGGCGCGTGGGGAAAATTCGTTCGCCGAGCAATTCCGGAAAAACAACCGGAAGCCACGGCCCGCAAGCGAACACGAATACGTCAGCCGAGAGATTCTCGCCGCTCCGCGTCCGAACGGACGTGAGGCGCCTCTCGCCCCTTGGCGTTTCCACCAATTCGGTACGATAATTCGCGCCTTTTCGTACCGCTTCCGAGACGACCCACTCGACAGCCCGCCGCGCCATGATCGTTCCGCTCTTCGGCTCGAGAAATCCAAACCAATCCCGCTCGACTGAAATCTGCGGATAGCGTCGCCGAAGTTCGTCGCCGGTGAATTCGTCGATTGCAACTCCGATTCGCTTGAGCGTCTCCAGCGTCTCGACCGTGTTCACGTGATACTTCGGCGCGATCCAGAGAACGCCGGTGCGATGAAAAAGCCTCGCACCGCTTCGCGCGTCGAGTTCCTCCCACGCAGGCAACGACCGCATGGACCAGCGTGTATACAATTCGTCGAGGCCGTAGCCCATCCGAATGATTCTCGATTCGCCGCCGGAACTCGCCCGGGCGTTCCCGGGCCCATATTGATCGAGAAGCAGAACGCGGCGGCCCGAGCGCTGCAAAAAAGTCCCGATCCAGGCGCCAAAAACTCCCGCGCCGATCACCACAGCATCAAACGTATTGTTTGCGCTCACGATATGGATTCGCTTTCCCGGACTGCTGAATCAGAACCCTTGCTTGATTAGTTCTTTTACAGAAAGGCGCGAGACCGCGTCGTCACCGCGCACGTTGAGCAGCGACTCGACATATTTAGCCAGAATATCGCATTCGATGTTCACGCTGTCGCCGGCGGCGAGCGCGCGAATTGAAGTATGGTCGTACGTGAATGGGATGATGGCGAAATCCGCGATTCCATCCCGCCAGGCCGCGACGGTGAGGCTGATCCCGTCAATGGCGATCGAGCCTTTTTCCGCCGTGTAGCGCCGCAGATCCTGCGGCACTCGAACCGAGAGCCACCAATTATCGCCACCGTGCGTGAGACGTGTGACGAGACCCGTGGCGTCCACGTGGCCTTGCATAAAATGGCCGCCCAAGCGCGCGCCGGCTGCAAGCGGACGCTCCAGATTGACTGGTGCTCCGGGTTTTTTTTCGCCGAGCGATGTGCGCCTCAGTGTTTCGCCGGAGAGGTCGGCCGAAAAATGCTCGGCGTCGCACTCGACCACTGTAAGGCAGCAGCCATTCACGGCGATGCTGTCGCTGATTTTCAACGGTGCGATTTCGTTCCACGCGCCGCAAATATTCACGCGCAGCCGTGCCGTCTCTCCAGCAAGCTCGAGAGTTTCGATCGTCCCGACAGCTTCAACGATTCCCGTAAACATCGTTCAGATATCCTTCAACCACAAAATCTATCCCCGAGCGCCGGAAGCCGACATCGTAAATCGTTCCCAATTTGCGAGGTCGAGAACGAGGCCAGCGCGTCCACGGAATTTCATTCGTGCCAAGAATCTTTGGTGCGATAAACAGCGCTATTTTATCAACGATTCCGCTCGCGAGAGCAGCGCCATTCAACTCCGATCCGGCCTCGAGGAGTACGCTTAAGATTTCGCGTCGTCCAAGCTCAGCTAGCGCTGCGCGCAGATCGATTCTGCTTCCTCGGCTCGGTAATTGAACAACATCGATGCCAGCGCGGATTAACGCGTGGGCCCGCGACGACTTCAGCGGCAGCGATGTGAAGACCAGAACGTCTCCATGTGCGGATCTCACCAGCTCAGATTTAAGCGGCAATCGAAGCTTCGAGTCTAGAACCACGCGAAGCAGACGCCGACGTCGTGGCAATCCTGTGCGATCCGTGAGCTTCGGGTCATCGGCGAGCACCGTCCCGATCCCCGTCAGAATGGCATCAGAAGCGTGGCGAAGCTGCTGCACAGACTCGCGCGAGGCCGCTGAGGTGATTTGGGTCGGTTTTCCCCGCGTCGCCGCGATTTGGCCATCCAATGTCATCGCCGATTTGAGCGTGACCAAAGGAACGCGCGTCCGAATCCATTTTGCAAACGCTTCATTCAGTTCCATCGCCTTGCGTTCATCGCTGCCAATATCCACCGCGATCCCTGCCGCACGAAGCTCCCGAAAACCACGCCCGGCGACAAGCGGATTCGAATCCTTGATCGCTGCAACGACTCTCTTTATGCCTGACTCGATGATGGCTCGCGAGCATGGGCCTGTGCGTCCTGTGTGCGAGCACGGCTCTAAATTTATATAGAGCGTCGCGCCCCGCGCCCCTGAGCCCGCGCGTTCGAGCGCGATGATTTCCGCGTGCTTGCGGCCGGCATAGGTGTGGAATCCTTCCCCAATCGCGTGTCCCGAGCGGACCACGACCGTTCCTACCATCGGGTTTGGTGAGGTGAGCGCCGTTCCGCGTCGCGCAAGTTCAAGGGCGCGCGCCATCCAGCGAACGTCTTCTGACTTCGTTTCAGTCGAAGAGTGAATTGGCGTAGGTTTGCGCGTCAAAAGGCACCAGATCATCGATTTTTTCGCCGGTGCCGACGAAGCGGATCGGCAATCCTAGCTCGCGCGCGATCGCAACGACGATCCCGCCTTTTGCCGTGCCATCGAGTTTCGTCAACACGATGCCTGTGACGCCGGCGTGGTTCGTAAATTCGCGCGCCTGCATCAGGCCGTTTTGTCCGGTGGTCGCATCGAGAACCAGAAGGACATCATGCGGCGCGCCAGAGACTATTTTCGCCGCTGTGCGCTTCATTTTTTCGAGTTCCGCCATTAGGTTGGACTTGGTGTGAAGGCGTCCCGCCGTGTCGACAATGACGACATCCGCCCCGCGCGACTTCGCCGCGCTCAACGCGTCAAAAACCACCGATGCCGGATCGGCGCCCGGCTTCTGCTTGATCAAATCGAGATTCGATCGCCGCGCCCAGACCTCGAGCTGTTCGATTGCTGCCGCGCGAAACGTGTCGGCAGCGCATAGGACCACCGAGCGGCCATCGGACTTCAATCGATGCGCGAGTTTGCCGATTGTCGTTGTCTTTCCAGTGCCGTTCACGCCCACCACGAAAATCACTCGGGGTGCCGCGGACCCGGCTCCGTTTTCGCTCGTCACCGGAGCCGCGAGAATCGTCACGATCTGGCGCTTGAGCTCTTGCTTCAGCGCCGGGGCGCCTTCGAGCTTGTGCTCGTTCACCTGTGCGCGCAACGCGGCCAGCACTTCTTTCGTCGTGCTGACTCCGATGTCTGCCGACAACAGCGCGGATTCGAGCTGCGCGAGAACTCCGGGATCAACGGGCCGGTCGCCGGTCAGGATCTGCTCGACTTTGGCCGCCAGTTCCGTCCGCGTCTTGCTGACGGATTCTTTCAGCCGTTCGAGAAGAGTCGGCTCCGGTTTTCCGAATAGCGAAATCACTCAGCTTGCCTTCCGTTTCTAGAGCAATTGATTCTAGCAGACGAACCGCGCAATTCGGTTTGGCTCAGCGGGGGCGCCGGCCGGAGTGGGGATGCAACCGTGGTGGCAGGCCAAAATCTAGACTTCGACGAGAGTGGCGCTGACGCGTAATCTTCCGGAGTGAATCGCGGCCTCCAGCGCTTGGATGACGGTCGGATCGAACTTCGTTTCTGAATACGACCGGATTCTCTCCATGGCGTAATCGAGCTCCATCGCGGACTGATATGGCCGGTTTGTGGTCATGGCGTCGAACGTGTCTGCGACGGCGATGATCCTCGCCATCAGCGGTATCTGGTCGCTCTTGAGGCCGTAGGGATAGCCTTTGCCGTCCATGCGCTCGTGGTGCAATTCGATCCCGGGCAGAACGTCCTTCAATTTCGCCACGGGCCGCATGATGTTCGCGCCCTTGATGGTGTGCTGCTTCATCAAATCGAATTCTTCAGCCGTAAGCTGGCCCGGCTTTTTTAGCACGCGATCGTCCACGCCTATTTTGCCGACGTCGTGCAGCAGCGCCGCGATGCGCAGGCGTTCGAGCTCTTCCGGCCCCAGCCCCAGCCCTTCACCGATGATCAGGCAATACCGCGCCACACGGCCCGAGTGTCCGCGTGTATATGGATCCTTTTCGTCGATGGCGGCGGAGAGCATGCGAATCGAGCCGACGAAGAGATCATGGTTTTCGCGCGCGGCCTGCTCCAGCCGCTCAACGTGCTGCTCGATGTCATTCGCCATGCTGTTGAATGTTTCGGCCAGCTCGCTGATTTCAGCGGCGCCGCTGACTTCAACGCGCTCGTGGAATTCGGCGCGGCTGATGGCTCGCGTAGACGACACGAGACTTTGAATCGGCTGTGTGATCCCCAGCGCAAATAAGTACCCGAACAGGAGCGCCACGAACGTCGCGCCCAGAACGAATCGCAGGGCTTCGCGCGTGAGATCTTCAACGCCGGCATCGATTCGCGCCTGCTCCATGCTGCGCTGCGCGACAACCGCCCACCGCAGCGCGGGGATGGTGCTGTAGGTTCCGATCATTTCGACCGGGCGCTTGCTGTCTTTTTGCATCTCATTGAACCGAATCGTCGCCGTCGTGCGTAAGTCTTGCGGTAGTTCCTTGAATTTTTCCACCACTGCCGAAGTCCGCGAAACGTCCAGCCCCGGTATCATGTCATTCGTATGCGCGTGCGCCACAATGTGCCCGTGGATGTCCGCAACGAAGAAGACGCGGTCATGTGTGCTGGCATCCTGCAGCCGCGCCACCACTCGATCGAGCGACACCACCGCCGCAAGCATTCCGGTGAATTGCCCGCCCGAAAACAGCGGGACCGACATGACCAGCGCCGGTCGGTTGTTCGGCTGGATCGCGAACGGCTCGCTCACGAAGTTCACCTGCTGGATGCTGGCGGTGAATGCGCGCTTCAGCGTCGCGTCGACGAAGGGGTCCTGATCGGCGCGGATGCTGCCCGCCGACTCGCCGCGCGCCTGCCGGTTGACCGCCGTCACGTAGAGAATATTTGGATTGCTTTCGATGATCTTTTGCAGCAGCCGGCTGACCGGCGGCGAGTT
>DASPVY010000094.1:0-3546 GCA_035622115.1 Candidatus Acidiferrales bacterium | reverse complement strand
GGCAAAGAGAGAAGAAGCTTGGCCAGTTTCCAGTCCGGGCGAATCGAGCTGAAAATTTTATTGTGCTTCACCTGACCGGCCATGACGGCGTGCTTCACGCCTTCCTGATGAAGCAAATCAATCGTGCGGCTGAGTTCGCCGAGGCTGACCCAATGCAGGCGCTCGGTGCGGCGGGCAAGTTCGGGCGAAGCTTCCTCGCGAATGGCGATGACGGCCATTTGAATGCCACGGCTGCGGGCGCCCTCGAGGACCAGGAACGGAAAATCGCCATTGCCCGCGATGAGTCCCCAATCGGCGGCAGCGGCTGTATTTTGTTGCTCCGGCATGGTTCTAGCTTACTTGATTACTCCGTTTTTTGCGGACTCGATGAACTCAATTAAGTATTGGACGTCCGGCGAGCCAGAGAGGGTTTCGCGCATCTTTTCGAGGGCTTGGGAGGTGTTGAGATTGGAGCGGAGGAGGAAGCGAAAGGCCTTCTCGAGAGAATCGAGGCGAACGGAAGTGAAGCCGGAGCGCTCGAGGCCGATGGTGTTGACGCCATAGCATTTGGTTTCGCGAGGCGCGACGATTTTGGCGAAAGGAAGAACGTCCTGGGTGATGACGGTGTAGGCGCCGACGTAGGCGTAGCGGCCGATGCGGCAGAACTGCTGAACGGGAGAAAAGGCGCCGAGGGTGGCGTGATCGCCGACGGCGACGTGTCCGGCGAGAGTGGCGCCATTGACGAAAATCGTGTGATCCCCGATTTGAGAATCGTGGCCGATGTGCGCGTAAGACATGATGAGATTGTGGCTGCCGAGACGAGTGGTGCCGCCCCCTTTTACCGTGCCGCGATTGACGGTGCAGAACTCGCGAAAAGTGTTGTCGTCGCCGACTTCGAGAGCCACGCGCTGGCCGGCGAAAGTGAGATCCTGCGGATCGCCGCCCACGACGGCGAAGGAATAGACGCGATTATTTTTGCCGAGGCGCGCGGGCCCGTGAACGACGGCGTGATGATCGAGAACGCAGCCATCGCCGAGCTCGACTTCGTCGCCGATGACGGCGTAGGCGCCGACGCGGACATCGGCGCCGATCCGCGCGCGCGGCGAAATGATGGAATGAGGATGAAATTCGCTCACGGTTATTTTTGGACGGCGATGGGAGCCGGAGCGACGGCCGCGGCCGGGTCGCGATCGCCCATGATGCACGAGAGCGTCGCTTCGGCGGCCAGCTCGCCGTTCACCGTGGCGCGGCCGATCAATTCGCAGAAATTGCTGCGAGACCTGATCACCGTGACTTCGACGCGCAATTGATCGCCGGGTACGACCGGCCGGCGGAATCGCGCGTTGTCAACCTTCGCCAGATAGACGAGCTTGGAATCGCGATCGGCGACCTCCTGAAGCAGAAGAACGGCGCCGGCCTGGGCCATGGACTCGATGATGAGAACGCCGGGCATGATGGGCTTAGCGGGAAAATGGCCGACAAAGTAGTCCTCGTTGATGGTGACGTTCTTCACGCCGACGATGCGCTTTTCCCGTTCCATCTCGAGGATGGCATCGACCATCAGAAAGGGATAGCGGTGCGGCAGAATGCTCTGTATCCCGTTGGTGTCAAGGATCATGGATCGCCTCAGCGTGGCACGCGATTCAGAATACGGCTCTGTGCAATCGTGCAATTCTATACGAAAGAAAGCGGGAGCGAAATGATGGGAGGAGGAGGAAAGGACGAAGGGCGGAGCGAGACCTTGGGGCTGACCCGTTCTTCGTGAGGGCGCACGGCACCTGAGCTACATTGGACCGAGCTATAGAGGCGTGGCGGTGGTGGCGGAGCTATTTGGGCGCAGAGCGCGTCAAAAGAAATAATATTGGCGCTGGGCCGGGCTCGAGCGTGGCTCGATTGCGGGTTCGGGCTTGGCGGCACGCGGAGAGGGAGTAAAGCGATGGAGACATTCTGGCAGGACATGCGGTATGGGGCGCGGACGCTCGCGAAGTCGCCGGGATTTACGCTGGTGGCGGTGCTGACGATCGCGCTGGGAATCGGAGCGAACACGGCGATTTTCACGGTGGTGAACGCGCTGCTGCTGCGTCCGCTGGCATTTCGCGACCCATCGCGCATCGTGCTGGTGAGGGAGAAGAGCCCGTATCCGACGTTTTCAACGTCGTATGAAAACTACAAGGACTGGCGCGACCAGAGCCGCTCGTTCGAGTCGATGCAAGGATCCTGCCTGACGGCGATGACGCTGACCGGGATGGGCGAGCCGGAGCTGATCCAGACGCGTTACACCACGGCGGGATTTTTTCCGCTGCTGGGCGTGACGCCGGTGGCGGGACGAAATTTTCTTCCGGAAGAGGACCGGGCCGAAAGCGCGCCGGTGGTGATGATCAGCTACGGGCTGTGGCAGCGGCGGTTCGGCGGCTCGAAGGACTGGATCGGAAAAACGATCGAGCTGGGATCGAAGCCGTACACGCTAATTGGCGTCGTGCCGCCGGGATTTCAATTCTTGCAGCCGGCGGACGCGTTCGTGGCGTTCGAGCCATGGGCCAAGACGCTGCCGGACGACCGCAACTGGCATCCGGGAATTTTTCCGGTGGCGCGGCTGAGGGATGGCGTGACGATCCGGCAGGCGGACACGGAAATGAAAGGAATCACGGCGCGGCTGGAGAAGGAGTATCCCGAGTTCAACACGGGAATCAGCGCGGACGTGGTGACGCTGCAGGACCAGGTGGTGGAAAACGTGCGGCCGGCGCTGATCGTGCTGCTGTGCGCGGTGGGGTTCATTTTGCTGATTGCGTGCGCAAACGTGGCGAATTTGCTGCTGGCGCGGGCGGCGTCGAGGTCGCGCGAAATTGCGATCCGGACGGCGCTGGGAGCGGGACGGGGACGCGTGATCCGGCAATTGCTGACGGAGAGTATTTTGATCGCGATGGCCGGCGGCGCACTTGGGCTGTGGATGGCGAGCGCGTCGCTTGGTCCGCTGCTGCGGCTTTCGGCGGGCGCGATGCCGGACGTGACGGGGATTCACATTGACCGGTGGGTGCTGGTGTTCACGCTTGCGGCGGCGGTGCTGACGGGGCTGGTTTTTGGGCTGATTCCGGCATGGCGGACGACGAAATTGGATATCCGGGAATCGTTGAACGAAGGAGGGCGCGGCGGAAGCGGCGGCGCGGCAAATTACCGGCTGGTCTCGGGGCTGGTGATTTCGGAATTCGCGGTCGCGATGCTTCTGCTGGTGGGCGCGGGCTTGCTGCTGCGGAGTTTCGACCGGATGCAATCGGCGGCGGCGGGATTTGCGACCGATCATTTGCTGGTGGCGGACGTTCCGCTCTCGAAGAATGCGTATCCCAATCCGGCGCAGCGATTCGAGCTGTTCGACCAACTGCTGGAGAGAGCGCGGGCGCTGCCGGGAGTGCGCGGCGCGGGCGAAGCGACGTATTTGCCGATGAGCGGCAACGGTTCGGTGATTCATTTCAACATTTATGGCCGGCCGCCAAAGAGCCCGCACGAGTACATTACCGCGGGGTATCGAGCCATCAGCGAAGGATATCTCGAGACGCTGAGCGTGCCGCTGAT
>DASPVY010000093.1:0-6173 GCA_035622115.1 Candidatus Acidiferrales bacterium | reverse complement strand
CTGGAACGGCTGGCCCGTCTGCAGGTTCATGATCCCATTGATTCCCCAGCCATTGCGCAGGCGCTGCCAGCTTCCCTGCGTGGTCGGAAACCGATAAACGAAGTTCCACGTGAAACGGTTCCGAATATCGAAATTCGAATTACCGTACTCGAGATTGGGCTGCGTGCTGTCATTAGGTTGCGAAGCGTTCGGCTCGAATTCTTCGCTGTCGCTGGCATTGTCGAGCGAATGCGACCACACGTAGTTGAATGTCGAATCCACTCCGTGCCAGTTATTGAGGTGGACGCTGGTTTGGAGCGCATGATAATTCGAGTTGGCCGAAGCCTCTTCCTGCAAGACATAGTCATACAACGGATAATTCGTGCGCGTCACCGGCGCGACGCATGTCACCGCCGAACCGGCAAACATCGAAACACCAGGGATGCACGGATTGCTCGCCGAAAATCCCTCGTTTTCCAGAACCAGATTGTTGGCGAGATCCGAGGAATAGATTTGTCCCTGCGAAGGCTGGTTGATGTCGCGAATGCGGAAAAGCTTATGCCCTTCTGCGCCGACGTAGCCAACCTCCACGATAATCTTCCTCGCCACTTGCTGCTGAATGTTCAGGTTGAAATTTTCCATGTATGGCGTGCGAATGTTTCGATCCACCACGTAAATATTATTCGACGGCGCAAACGAGGTGAACACGGGCTGGCCCGACGCGATCGTCGCCACGGCGGTTCCGGTAGAGAGCGGAGCTGGACCGACGGGATTATACGTGGGCCCGGGGTCCACGGTGTTCTCAGGCAAGTGATCCATGAACATGTCCTGCGAAAAGGCGTCGAAAAAGATGCCGTAGCCCCCGCGCACCACCGTTTTACCGGTGCCCATCGGATCCCACGCGATGCTGAGCCGCGGAGCGAAGTTCCGGTAATCGGGATGGTAGAGTTCCGGCAGTGTCGGCGTACCCACCTGCACGAGCGTGCCAATCGCATTGAAGTTGCTGAGCAAATCGTTCTTTTCGTGATAGACGCCCATGTAATCCCACCGAGTGCCCATGTTGATGGTGAACCGGCTGCTCAGATGGAAGCTGTCCTGAAAATAGACGCCGTGTGAGTTTTGCGCGCTGTTGCGCACCGGGTTTCCTGCTTCCTGGCTGCCACCGTTGGTAACATTTCCTGCCAGAAAATCCGATAGATCGACGAACCCCAGCTGGCCGCGGAATCCGATTCCCAAAAACTGCGCAATGGTGGTGCGCCGGTATTCGTAGCCGAATTTCATGTCGTGTTTTCCGGCGCTCCAGGAAAAGTTGTCGATGAAATGCCAATTCGAATCCACGCGATAGCGCGGATCGGACGAATTCGCGCCGAGTTGAGCGAAACTGCCCACATCGATCACGGGCAATCCCTCATCAGCGCGGCCCGTCCCGGTGTCCAGACCGATGGTGCTGGGTTGAAAGCTCTGGTCCTGCGGGAAGAATCCCTCCGCGAACCGGTTCCAGCCCAGGCGAGCCTCGTTCGTTTTCGTCGGAGAAACCACGCGCACGAAGGAAATGGACACGAGCTGAACGCGCGTTGGCGTGTAGGTGTTAAAGCCCGACAAAATGTTGCCGCCAGTGAGTGCCAGCGGAAAGCTCTGAACGCTGTTCCCGAAATAATAGCGCCCAGTCAGGATGTTGCTCGCGTTGAAGTTGTGGTCAATCTTGACGATCGCACTGGAGAGATAGTTGTAACCGGGATTCGTCACCGTAACGTCGTCGGCAAAACTTTGCGTTGGATCCGTTGCCACATAGCAGCTCGTATCGTTCGAGGTGGTGCCGGGCACATTGATCGCCGGCCACGGATTCCGCGCCAGCAGCGCTGCGATCACCGGGTTCGTCGGCCCTCCGTCGGCCGCAATCTGCGATGCAGCCGGCACGCACGCGCCGCCGACGGTGGACACGTTTTCATGTTGTCCCTCGTAGTCCCCGAAAAAGAAGGTCTTGTCCGGGACAATCGGCCCGCCCAGGGATCCGCCGTACTGGTTATTTGAAAATGGAGCTTTGGCCTCGTTGTCGAAATTGAAGTAGTTTCGAGCGCCGGTCGCGGCGTCGCGGAAAAATTCAAGCCCGGTGCCGTGAAACTGGTTCGTTCCGCTCTTGGTGACGATGTTGATGACGGCGCCGGCATTCCGTCCGTATTCCGGCTCGTAGTTCGAAAGCACCCGCAGTTCCTGCACCGATTCCACCGGCAAAATCGTCGCCGGCGTTCCGAAGACGCCCGCTTCATTGATGGCCGGATCGTTCCGGAATCCGTCGTTCATGTCCGTGCCATCCAGAAGAAAATTATTGGCGCGGCCGCGCGCTCCGTTCATCGAAAACGTTCCGTACGAACCCGGTGAATCCGAGATCTGGTCAGGCGAACCGGCCACGCCGGGAACCAGGTAGATGAGCTTCGTATAATCGCGGCCATTCACCGGAAGATCGGTGACCGTCTTCGATTCGAGCGTGCCGCCAATCGTGTCCGAAGTGGATTCGATTTCCGGCAACGATTCGCCCCTGACTTCAACTTGCTGCGACACCGTGCCCGGCCGGAGCGAGACGTCCACCCGAGTCTCTCCCGCCACATCCACCTTGATGTAACTCGTCACCGCTGTCTGAAAATTCGCCACCGACACAGTGATGGAGTAAATCCCGATCGGCAGTTCGGGAAGCCTGTACGTGCCGTCGGAGGTCGTGACCGTCGTGCGGATCACGTCGGTTTCCTGGTTCTTGGCCGACACATTCGCACCGGCTATGGACGCGCCGGAAGCGTCCGTCACGGTTCCGAGGATTGTTCCGCGGAATGTTTGCGCCGCGCTCGGCAGCGCGAGAATCGCTAACGCCGCGAGAACCGCGCAGGCTTCAAGAAAATGGCGAACATATGACTTCAACCTCATCTGGTTTGCTCCTTGAATGATTGCGAGACGCCACGATCCACCGGACATGCCGGCACTGCCCACCCCGTGCAGCCGGGCCCACTCCGCCCGCCTAGTCACTCCCAAAATGGCCCATATCTTGAATCGCCGATAGAGGGCGAGTCAAGCAAACGATTCGCAGCGGCCGATGCCCCGCGCGGGCAAGCGGCGTCAATTTGTGTTCTGCTATACTCGTCAGTTTCCTGTCCTCTATGAGTTCTTCTTCGACTCCCCGGCTATTTCTCATTGACGCCATGGGCTACATTTTTCGCGCCTTCTACGCGCCCATGGACCGGCTGCAGGCGCGTACGCCGCAGGGGACCATCCCCACCAAGGTCCCCTATCTTTTCGCCAATATGGTCAGGAAACTCGTCCGGGAGCAGAAACCGGACTACCTGGGAGTGGTGTTCGACGTCGCCGCGCCGACCTTCCGGGACAAGCTTTTCTCCGAATACAAGGCGCAGCGCCCGCCCATGCCCCAGGATCTTTCCGTCCAGCTGCCCTACGTGCGCCGCTACGTCGAAGCGATGCGTCTGCCCATTCTGGAATGTGCGGGCCACGAAGCCGACGACGTGATCGCCACGCTGGCGCAGCAAGCAACCAAGAAAAACCTCGAAGTGATGATCGTAACCAGCGACAAGGATCTCCTCCAGCTCGTCGGAGAGCACGTGCGGGTTCTGAACCCCTCCAAGGGCGATCTCATCATTGACGAGAAAAAGGTCGAGGAGTTGATGGGCGTTCCGCCGTCGCGCGTCGCCGATGTCATGGCGCTCATGGGCGACTCAATCGATAACATTCCGGGCGCGCGCGACCCCAACGACAAACCGCCGCCCGGCGAAAAGCGCAAGCCCGGCATCGGCGATGTGGGCGCGCGGCAATTGATTCAGGAGTTCGGCAGCGCGGAAGAAGCCGTGCGCCGCGCCGGCGAAGTGAAGCGGGCGAGCTATCGCGAGGCCTTGCAGAAAAACGCGGAGTTTGTGACGCTCAGCAAGAAGCTGGCAAAAATCCTGGGCGACGCGCCCGTTTCGCTGGAGTTGGAGAAGCTCAAACTCGGCGAACCGGATTCCGATGCCCTGCGCCAGCTCTACTCCGAACTGGAATTCACTTCGCTGCTTCGCGAACTCGGGCCGTCGGCGCCGAAGCACACCGAAGAAACCCGGTATTCGGCGCTCGCTTCGCCCGACGCTGTCAGCGAATATCTCCAAAGCGTGCCGGCTGGGCAGGAAATCGCCGTTTGGCTCGAAGTCGATCCTGAAAAGGACGAAGAGCCGGGCTGCGGCAGCGTCGCATTATCACTCGAATTCTCGACGAAAGCCGGCGATGGCCGTTTCGCCACCCTCGACGCCGAAGGGAAAATCCTCGAAGCCATCCGTGAATGGCGCGCGGATCCGAAGCGGCCGAAGATCGTCCACGATCCCAAGCTGTTCGAGATTCTCACTGCACGCGATGCATCCTCGGCCCTGGCCCGCGCCGCCGCGAAATCATCGCGCAAGAAGTCGAAGAGCGTGGCGGAACCGGCGCCCGAGCCCGTGGCCGGCGTGCGCGACGCCACCGCGCTGTATTCTTATCTTCTGCGGCCAATCACCGCGAATCATTCCTTCGCCGACGTCGTTCTCCGAAATCTCAACCGCACTCTTTCCGGGGCTCCGGGCGAGCGCGCGGACTTCCTGATGCGCCTCGCGCCGATCTTGCGCGCCGATGTCGAAAAACAGGGTTTGCTCGACCTCTATCATCATATTGACCTTCCCCTGTCGCCGGTTCTCGCGCGCATGGAGCTCCACGGCGTGCGCGTGGATCCCGCCGCGCTCAGCAGATTATCCAGGCGTTTCGAAGACGAGCTCTCGCGGCTTCAGAAGGAAATCTTCGCGCTCGCGGACGGGGAGTTCAATATCGGTTCGCCGATGCAACTCGCGGAAATCCTCTTCGATAAGCTCCAACTCGTCGTGCCGCGGCGCATTCGCGCAAAGCCCCGCTCCACGTCCGCCGACGTGCTGGAGGAGCTCGCGCGCCTCCACGATCTGCCGGGCAAGGTGATGGAATATCGCGAGATCGCCAAGCTGAAATCCACCTATGCCGATGTCCTTCCCGAACTCATTGATCCGAAAACAGGCCGCGTGCATACGCGCTTGAACCAGACTGGAACGGCCACCGGCCGGCTCAGCTCATCGTGTCCGAATTTGCAAAATATTCCGATTCGAACCGAACTCGGCCGTGCGATTCGTGCGGCATTCGCCGCGGACAAAGGAATGACGCTGCTCTCGGCCGACTATTCCCAGGTCGAACTTCGTTTGCTCGCTCATTTTTCCGAAGATCCGGTGTTGCTCGATTCGTTCCGGCGCGGCGAGGACATTCATTCGCGCACCGCGCAGGAAGTTTTCGGCGTCGCGCCATTCGCGCAAACAGCCGAACATCGCCGCGCGGCCAAGGTGATTAATTTCGGGATCATTTACGGCCTCTCGGCATTCGGCCTCGCGCAGCAACTCGGCATCGAGCAAAAGGAAGCTGCGAAATTTATCGCCGCCTATTTCGAGCGCTATCGCGGCGTCAAAACGTGGCTCGATCGCCAGGTCGCCGAAACTCGCGAAAAAGGCTTCACCACCACGCTCTTCGGCCGCACGCGTCCCATCCCGGAAATTTCCTCGCCGCAGCCCAATATGCGGAATTTCGCCGAACGCACCGCGATGAACACGCCTCTTCAGGGCACCGCGGCGGATTTGATCAAACTCGCGATGATCGAGATCGATCGCCGGCTGACGAAAGGCGGGTTCGAGTCGCGCATGATTCTTCAGGTTCACGATGAACTGCTCTTCGAAGGCCCCGAGAGCGAAATGCCCACGCTAAAGAAGCTCGTGAAAGAGGCCATGGAGAACGTCCATGAGCTTCGTGTTCCCCTGCTCGTGGAAATGAAGTCCGGGCTGAATTGGCGCGACATCAAATGATTTGACTTCCCGGGTTTATGTGGAGTCCGTCGTCATGGATGGCGCACGCATTTGGCGATGGTTTCATGTGGGGTCCGTCGTCATGGATCGCGCACGCATATGGCCAGGCTATGTGTATGGCATCGATTTGAACTGCGGCGAGCGCTTGAGACGGACCGGGGCGATTAACATACCGACGATCAGAGGAGAACCACATGCAGCATTCAGAGAAATTTCTAAAGATTGTGAACGACGCGAAAACGCGAGTGAAGGAAGTCGATTTCCGCGAAATTAAAAAGCGACTCGACGCCGGGGAAAAAATGATCCTTGTGGACACGCGCG
>DASPVY010000092.1:0-8109 GCA_035622115.1 Candidatus Acidiferrales bacterium | reverse complement strand
CAACCCACCGCGTTTCACATCTTGCTGTCGCTGAGCGAGGAGGACCGCCACGGCTACGCGATCATCACTGACGTCGCGCGGCGCACCGGCGGCGAGATCAAGCTGAGCGCGGGCACGCTCTATCGTTCGATCCAGCGGATGCTGGAACTTGGACTAATCACCGAAATCGAGAAACGACCGGCGCGAGAACTGGACGACGAACGGCGCCGTTATTACCGCATCACGCCGCTCGGTATCGCGGCGGCGCGAGCCGAAGCCGGACGTTTGCGCGACCTGCTGAGAATTGCGCGCGCGCGCGGCGTCGAGCCAAGGACGATCTAGTACGGGCGAGGGGAAGACGTGACGCTTTACCGATTGCTGCTGCGGCTTTATCCAGCATCGTATCGCGCCGAATATGGCGCGGAGATGTGCGAGGTGTTTGCCGAGGAGCGCCGCCGCTGCGTCGGAATTTGGACGAAGTGCGCACTGTGGGCGGCGACGATTGGGGACGTGATTTTCAACGCGGCCGCTGTGCACGCGGAAATCGCCCGGCGCGACGTGCGGTTTGCGATGCGCTCGCTACGTCGCTCGCCGGGATTCACGATCACCGGGGTGCTGCTAATCGCCATCGGCATCGGAGCGAACGCAGCAATTTTTACGCTCGCCGATTTTGTGCTGGTGCGACCGCTGCCGTTTCCGCAGCCGGAGCGGCTGGTCAAGGTGTGGGAGCGCCTGCCGGGTTACACAATGATGGAGCTGTCGCCGGCGAACTATCGCGATTTCAAAGCCGCGGCCAATTCGTTTTCGTCGCTTGCTGCATACAACGAAAATTCTGCAAACCTTGTCGGGCAGGGCGAGCCGGAGCGCGTTCACGGCGCGACGGTGACCGCAAATTTCTTCCCGACGCTGCAACGGTCACCGTGGATTGGCCGGAGCTTCCGCGCAGAGGACGACGCGACCGGGGCGCCGGGAACGATCGTGTTCAGCTACGCGCTGTGGCAGGCCGTCTTCGGTGGCGATAGCGACGTGCTGGGGAAGGTTGTGTATCTAGACGGCGAGGCTTTCACGGTGATCGGAATCATGCCGCCCGATTTTCGATTTCCGACGCGCGAAACGCAATTCTGGAAAACCTACCGGCTCGGCGGCGACGATTACCAGGACCGGAACAACAACTACCTCGAAGGCATTGGAAGGCTCAACGGCGGCGTATCTCTTACTCAGGCGCAGGCGGAGATGACGCTGATCGCCAAACAGCTTGAGCGGCAATACCCGAAGGACAATGAAAATACCGGCGCGACGGTGATCTCGATGCGCGACGACGAAATTTCAGGCCAATCGAGGATGCTGCTAATGGCCTTGTGCGGCGCGTCCTTGTGCGTGCTGGTTATTGCGTGCGCGAACCTGGCCAACCTGCTGCTCGCGCGATCGCTTGCAAGGAACAAGGAGTTTTCGATTCGCGTGTCGCTCGGCGCTCACCCGCGGCAGATGCTGCGGCAACTGCTGACGGAGAGCCTTTTGCTGGGAATTGCCGGAGGCACTGGGGCGATCGCGCTCGCCGTCGCGACGCTGCCGCTGCTCGCGCGGCTCGTTCCGAACGACCTGCCGATGCAGGGAGTTCCTCCGGTCGACTGGCGTCTCGTTGCCCTCTCGCTCGGGCTTACGGCGATTGCGGTGATTTCGTTCGGTCTCGTGCCGGCGCTGCGGGTATGCAGTACCGCGAAACTAAACGGGCTGCGCGAAGGCGTCCGAACAGGAGGGGGACCGCATCAGCGGGCGCGTTCGGCGCTGGTGATTGCGGAAGTGTCCGTGTCGGTGGTGCTGCTGGTTTCATCGGGCTTGCTGATTCGCGCGCTGTGGAAAGTGCAAGCGACCGATCCGGGATTCAGAACCAAGAACATGCTCACGCTTGCGACTGTCCTGCCGTTTCCAAAGTATGAGAAAACCAGCGATCGAGCTCAGTTTTACGACAAAGTGCTGATGGAGGTGCGAGGCTTGCCGGGTGTCACCGATGCCGGATATATCAGCGGGATTCCGTTTGAGTGGGGCGGCGGAATCTGGCCCGTACAGTTCAACGGAAGCGATGATCGGCGCGTGGAAGGAAACGTAGCCAGCATGCGCTACATCACGCCGGGATTTTTTTCGACGATGGGAATAGTCATTCGCAGCGGGCGCGGAATCAGTGACGCAGACACAAACGACCGGCAGTATGTCGCCGTGGTCAGCGAATCGTTCGTGCGACGCTATTGGCCGACGGAACAGTCGATCGGCCGACATTTCAACATGGCATTCCACGATCGCGAAGTGGTTGGCGTGGTCGGTGATATTCGCGTTCGTGGGCTGGAAAGGCCGAGCGAGCCGCAGGTCTATCTGAGCTACAAGCAGGTTGGAGACGGCGACTTTCCGTTCTACGCGCCGAAAGAACTTGTGATCCATTCGTCGGGCCCGCCGGAACAATTGATTCCGATGGTACGCGAGATCGTGCGAGAAGCGGACCCCGAGCAGCCGATTTCAAAAGTTAGCACGATGGAAGATATTTTCGCCGGAGAAACGGAGTCGCGCACGGTGCAGATACGAGTGCTCGTGACGTTCACGGCAGTGGCGATACTGCTCGCAGGGCTGGGAATTTACGGAATCAGTGCGTTTGCCGTGTCGATGCGGCAGCAGGAGTTTGGAATTCGCATCGCGCTGGGAGCGCAGAGCAGCGACATTTTGGGAATGGTGCTGCGGCAGGCGGCGGCGCTGGCAGCGACCGGGCTGCTCGCCGGGACCGTGCTCGCCTGGGGCGCGGGAAGAATGCTGGAAAACCTGCTCGCCGGCGTGCGGCCGACGGACGCGCTGACGTTCGCGATTGCGGCGGGCGTGTGCGTGCTGACGGCGTTGACGGGAGCGATGATGCCGGCGATGCGCGCGGTGAAAATCGATCCGGTTTCAGTAATGAGGACGGAGTAGAAGAACAAGCGACCGCAGATTCGTAGGCCGCGCGCTCCGATCGAAGACGCCCGAAGGCAGCGTGACGGCTCTTCTCGCTGATGGAGTCGCCTCCTTCGTATGATTAACCCGCATGCTTGACAGAAAATCAAACAAGCTAATAAGGTGCAGTTACGTCCTTGGGCGGATCACCTCCGCCTGTTAATAGTCTATCCCGCGAGGCACGGAGTCCCGGTGCGGACTCTTACATTTTTCTCATCCGTGCAGGGACTTCGGTTTTTACCAAAAGGGGTATGCGGACCAGAAAGCTACGGTGATGAATAGAATTTGCATCGGAATACGGAGCCATAGGCGCGTTGCAGGCTTGCCGCGAAGAGCTACGCCAGCCCGTGCGGCGTGAATGTTGGCGGGCAAGACGGCTAAGAAAAAAGCAATCAACGCATAGGAGGCGGCACGGCGGAATTCGGGAAGAAGAAGTCCTATCGCTCCGGCGATTTCACAGACGCCAGTGAAATAAACCAACGCACGCGGCCACGGAATCGAAGGCGGCATCATGCGAACGAAGTCTTCATTCATGAAGGTGAAATGTGAGACGCCTGTGAAAACGAGCATCAGGCTCAGAGCATCACGCGCAGATGCTTGCCAAGTGGCAAAAGCGGCTATGCCGGCGAAACCGAATCCCCGAAAAATGAGACAGGAAATGATTAGGATCAACAGGACGAGCACGAAACCTCCGTCGAATCTTGGCTGACACTTTCATCCCGCTATGACCAAAACCGTTCGCGATCACCATGCCTGCTTCCTTCTTATACGTCTTACTTTTATCTGGACATGGGGGCTTGCTCTGTTATCGTTACGCTTGTTGCGCTGATGTTTACACAGCCATCCGTCAATCTTTCAGTTAATCGACCAGTATCGGTGGGCATGATTTGGCCCGATTCCAAAAGTGCGACTAGGTTTTCTTGCTCAAGTTGCCTTCCTCCCGCCATGTGGTCCATTTCGCTCAGAACCAGTAAGCAACCATTCGTTCGACTCGTTATAGTTGCATGGGAGTGCCGAAGAAGCGCACAACGCTCGGAATCGGACGACCAAATCAGAATTTTGGTCTAGACTCAACCCGATAGTCCGTAATCAGGAAAGCCGAGGAAGCGTGATGACGACGCGGCAAAAAGTTGTTTCAAAAGTCTTCGGAGCGCTCGTAGTCGCAGTCCTGGCGGCGGCGTCCATTCGCACGTCGGCTCAACCGGCGAAAGGACCAGTAGATCCTGGCGTCCGAGGCGGAACGGCGGGCGCTGGCAATTCTCTCAATAACCTTACCGCGGACGAAACCGCGTTCTTTCGGGATGGGCAGGGCAGGTTCGCCGAAATCGAGGTTGTACAAGGAGGCCCGAACACCGGGCTCGGGCCCCGCTTCAACTCAAACCAGTGCTTCAGTTGTCACTCGCAGCCGGCTATGGGCGGAACGAGCCCGGCGCAGAATCCCCTGCCCGATATTGCCCATTTAAATGGGGCGACGAACACCGTGCCATGGTTTATCACGCCGAATGGCCCGATCCGCGAAGCGCGCTTCAAGGAAAGCAACGGCGTTCCAGACGGCAACGTGCACGCTCTCTTCGTGATCACGGGGCGGACCGACGCTCCCGGTTGCAACATCGCTCAGTTTGACTTCCTGCCTGCAGGAAATGCCCTCACCGGTCAAGGAGGAAATCCGAACGTTATCTTTAGAATCCCCACTCCGGTTTTTGGAACGGGCCTGATCGAAGCAATTCCCGACGCCGCCATCCTTGCCAACATGCAAGCCAATGCCAGTCAGAAGGCGGCCTTGGGTATCTCAGGCCACCCGAATGCGCACCTGAGCGGAAACGTGAACCGCAGTGCTAACGATGGAACCATCACGCGTTTCGGATGGAAAGCACAGAACAAATCGCTGCTCATGTTCGCCGCCGAAGCCTATAACGTAGAAATGGGAATTTCGAACCAATTGTTCCCCCAAGAGCGCGACGAAACTCCTGCCTGCCTTTTCACAGCTACACCGAATGACACACTCAACTTTACGACCGCGTCCACGACTGCTACTTCCAATCCGGCCGTCATCTCGGACATCGAAGCTTTTGCCAACTTCATGCGCATGCTGGCTCCCCCCGCTCCTGCGCCCGATACGCCATCTATAGCAAACGGGCGAGCCGCGTTTATGAAGGTCGGCTGTGCCCACTGCCATACCCCTTTGCTGACCACGGGTAAGATGATTGCTAGCGGATCGTCGACAGCCCCGAGCGCCGCCCTGTCGAACCAGACAGCGCACCTCTGGTCCGACCTCCTCGTTCATCACATGGGAGAAGGGCTCGCCGACGGCATAACACAGGGCAGCGCCGGGCCCGATGAATTCCGAACCGCCCCGCTTTGGGGCGTTGGGCAGCGCATCTTTTTCCTCCACGACGGGCGCACATCCGATCTGGTCGAGGCCATCCGGGCTCACAAGAGCAAAGGAAGTGAGGCCAGTCGAGTTGTCGACGGCTTCCGCAGGTTGCATACCCAAGATCAGCAGGACGTCATCAATTTCCTGCGGGCACTCTAGTCATTTGTTGTCGGCTGGGCAAGGTACTCCTCTATTTCCTGAGGGCGCAGCCCGTAACACGCACATGCCTGCACCTATCAAGACCTGCTACGCACACGAATAAGGTCGGGTAGACCCGTAACGGACATCTCGCCAAGTTACGATCGGTATGTTCGCCGGGCACGCTGAGTGGCCAGGAAAATGGACAACGCCGTCAAGACCAACACCGGAAGACCGAGTACACCGGGAGCATCTTGCAAAAATCGACTCGCTGTGGCCTTGCTTGCGGCGAATTCATAGACGTGAAAATTCGGCGCGCAGCTTTATTCAACCCTGAGCGGCTGTAAATTTGCCTGCCGCAGCGATTGATTGAGGGCTGCGAGATCCCGTTTTTGCAGTTCCTGCCAGCGAGCCAGCGCTGTTTGCGCGGCCGCAATCCATTTTCCGCTAGCTGTGTTCACGTCGGTGGTTGGGGCGACGTCGGCGCTTTCGACGATTGAGAGAAGCTTCGTCAGAGCCGACGAGGTTTCAGACAGCGTGTCCTCTTGTCTCTCCGGCAACGCAAGCCCGAACAGCCCAAACTCGCCGATGCCTCCTGCGCTCTTCGCAACTTCTAGGTTCTTTGCGAATGCGTCGAGAGAATTCCTGATTTCAGGGTTGTCGCTCGCTTCCTTCTTCCTCGCCTCGACTTGTTTCATCAGATCACTTGACTGCTTGGCGGCGAGAGAAACTTCATCGATCATTTCTGCGATCCTTGACGCGAGGTCGAACTGGCGCTGCAGGTCCGCGAGCGGAGTTTTTACGCGCGGATCCATTTTAATCGTGAGCGGCTGCGAAAGGCTCGTCCCGCTGGCGCTGAGTCTCACCGTATAATCGCCCGGAACGGCCAATGGGCCGTTCGAAGAGTTGCGGAATAAAGCCCGCGTGATTTGTGGCGTCGCGTAACGCAAATCCCACACAAAGCGATGGATGCCAGCGTCCGCTGGAAGCGGCTTCGGGTCGTGCACCCAGTTCATGGTGTACTGCACGTCGTCGGGGTTCGTTTTGTGCAGCTCGTCGTCGCTGGAGAATCGCCGCACGAGACTTCCCCGCGCATCGAAAATTTCCAGCTGAATCGGCCCTTGAGGATTGTCCTTGAGGTAGTAATCAATCACGGCACCGTCAGGAGGGTTGTCCGCAAGCGGCTCGTCCGTCGGAACGGGCGTGCTTTCGTCATTTCCCGGCCGCATGCGATAGGTCAACGCGGGCTTCGCGAGCCACAGAGACTTCTCAGTCGTCACGCTGTCGATCTGCCGCAACGGCCCGATGCCGTCCAGAATCCAGAACGAGCGTCCGAACGTCGCAATCACCAGATCATCTCCGTGCACGACGAGGTCTCGCACCGACGTCGTGGGCATATTGAGCTGCAAGCTCTGCCAGTGATCGCCGCCGTCAAAGGAAACGTACACGCCGGTTTCGCTGCACGCGTACAGCAAACCCTTTCGAACCGGGTCTTCGCGCACACAATTCAAGAAGCTGCCTTCCGGGATACCGCTGACGGCAAGTTGCCAGGTCTTGCCGAAGTCACGCGTGCGGTAAAGATATGCGTGCATGTCATCAAGGCGGTGACGATCGACCGCCGCGTATGCCGCGCCCACGTCGAAGTGCGACGCTTCGATGTGGGTCACTTTGCTCCACGGCGTCACTTCGGGAGGTGTGACGTTTTGCCAGGTTTTCCCTTCGTCGCGAGTCAGCTGAATCTGCCCGTCGTCGGTGCCCGCCCAGAGTTCTCCCGCCTTCATCGGCGATGGCGCAATCGTGTAAATCACGCCGCGACGCTTGCCTTTCGGCGCGTCCGCGGCCGTGGCAGGATCCAAATTCGACGGAACGCCCGGATCCTCTCGCGTCAAATCCGGACTGATGATCTGCCAGGACCTTCCGTTGTCGGCGGTTCGAAACAAAACCTGCGAGCCGAAGTACAGGACGTGCGGGTCGGTTGGCGAATAGACCATCGGCAGCGTCCACGTGCGCCGGAATTCGCCCGAGTGCGCAATCGTCGGCGTGACGTGCTCCACTTGTTCGTCGCTGAGATCCTCGCGGTCCACAAATCCGCCGAAGATTACGCCTGGATGCAGAGGATCAGGCGCGATGTAGCCGTTCTCGTCGCCCGCTTCAATCGGCCGCCAGTCGTGTAAATTCAGCGACGCAAATTTTCCGCGGCTCGGCACCGCCACGCTGCCGCTGTCCTGCTGCGCTCCGTAGACCCAATACGGAAAACGGTTGTCGGTAATCACGTGATAGAGCTGCGCCGTGGGCTGGTTGAGCCAGGAGCTCCAAGTCTCGCCGCCATTCCGCGTTACGATCGTGCCCTGATCGCAGCTCAGTATCATTCGCTTCGGCTCGTCGGCATCGATCCACATTTCGTGATAATCGTCGCCGCCCGGCGCGCCTTTGAATGCCGTGAACGTCTTGCCGCCATCGCGTGATTGATAGGTGGCCGTATCCATGACGTACACCACGTCCGGATTTTTTGGATCGACGCTCAGCTCGCCGAAATACCAGCCCCGCGTCCAGATTCGTTTCTCGTTCGAGGAGCGTTGCCAGTTCGCACCGCCGTCGTCCGAGCGATAAAGCCCGCCCTCCTTCGCGTCGACGATCAGATAAATCCG
>DASPVY010000091.1:0-3969 GCA_035622115.1 Candidatus Acidiferrales bacterium | reverse complement strand
GTGGGTGTCGAATTTTCCAGCGATGAAATCCGGATCGGCAAGAATCTGGCGGTGCAGCGGAATCGACGACTTGATGCCTTCGATTACAAACCCTTCGAGTCCCCGGCGCATGCGCGCGATCGCTTCGGCGCGATCTTTTCCATGCGCGATCAGCTTGGCCACCAGCGAATCGTAATACGGCGCCACCACGGCGTCCGAATACGCGGCCGTATCCACGCGAATTCCGGGGCCGCCTGGAACGCGGAACGCCGTGATGCGTCCCGCCGAAGGCACGAACGTCACCGGGTCTTCCGCGTTTATGCGGCATTCGATGGCGTGGCCGCGAAAGTCCACTTTGCCGACCACATCCTGCAATTTTTCTCCCACCGCCAGCCGGATCTGCGATTTGACCAGGTCCACGCCCGTCACCATCTCCGTCACCGGATGCTCCACCTGGATGCGCGCGTTCATCTCGATGAAGTAGAGCTTGCCGGTCTCATCGCGCAGGAACTCGACCGTCCCTGCGCTCCAATACTTCAACTCCTTCAGCGCGTCGACGACCTTCTGCCCCAGTTCGCAGCGCGTTTTGGCGTCCAGCACCGGCGATGGCGACTCCTCAATCACTTTTTGGTGCCGCCGCTGAATCGAGCATTCGCGCTCGCCGAGGTGCATCACGTTTCCAAAATGATCGCCGAGCACCTGAAACTCGATGTGGCGCGGTCTCGAAATCAGTTTCTCGAAATAGACGTCCGCCGAGCCGAACGCCTGGCGCGATTCGGCGCGCGCCGTTTGAAAATTCGACAGCAGCTCGGACGCGTTGTTCACTACGCGCATCCCGCGCCCGCCACCGCCCTCCGCGGCCTTGATCATAATCGGATAACCGATTTGCGCCGCGATTTTCTTGGCCGCCTCTTCGTCGGGCACGATGCCTTCGCTGCCCGGTATCACCGGCAGCCCCGCGGCTGCCATTGCTTTCCGGGCTTTATCTTTCTCACCCATCAGGCGAATCGCCTGCGACGAGGGTCCCACGAACGCGATGTGCGACGCTTCGCATACCTCGGCGAAGTTGGCGTTCTCGGAAAGAAAGCCGTAGCCGGGATGGATCGCGTCCACGTTGGTGATTTCGGCCGCGGAGATCACGTGGGGGATGTTCAGATAGCTTTCGGAGCTGCGCGGAGGCCCGATGCACACCGCCTCGTCTGCGAACCGCACGTGCAGGGCGTTGCGGTCCGCTTCGGAATACACCGCGACCGTGCGGATTCCGAGTTCCTTGCAAGCTGAAAGGATGCGTAGGGCGATTTCGCCCCGGTTGGCGATCAGAAGTTTTTGAAACATCTGTCTCGGGACGCCTGTGTCATCGACGCCTACTTCTTCCGCTGCGGATGAATCCCGAACAGCGCTTCGCCGTACTCGACGGGCTGGCCGTTCTCGACGTAAATCCTCATGACTTCCCCGTCGACGTCGGCCTCAATTTCGTTCATCAGCTTCATCGCTTCGATGATGCAAAGCACCTGGCCGGACTTCACCCGGTCTCCCACGCGGACAAAGGGCTTTTCTCCAGGGTTCGAGGCCGAGTAAAACGTCCCGACAATCGGCGAATTGATGACGTGGAGGTCTTCGCCGCGTCCCGCTTCGTCAGCAGGAGTTTCCTTTTCGACCGGCGCGGGCGCGGCCGGGGCCGCAATCGGGGCCGCCACCACGATTTCCGGAATCGCCACAGATCGAAGCGAGCCGCTCAACCCGTGCGATGCTTTCTTCAGCCGCACACGGAAACTATCCCGCTCGTATTCGAGTTCCTCGAGGCCGTGCTTGCCCATGAACTCGAGCAGCCGTTCCAAATCGGGAAGGTCTACGCCTTCCGCCGCCTCGGGTGCGGTGTTTCGCGCCTTTTTGCGCTCAGCCATTCAAATCTCGATGAATTCCTTGGTTGCGCTGGTCAGGGTCTCGCTGCCGGTGGCCGTGACCACCACGTCGTCCTCGATCCGGATTCCGCCCACGCCTTCGAGATACACGCCGGGCTCGATGGTTATGACGTTGCCCGCCGTCAGTCTGGTCTTTTCGCCGCGTCCGAGCCGGGGAGGCTCGTGGACTTCCATCCCCAAGCCATGTCCTGTGCTGTGAGTGAAGAGCCGCGCCAACCGGTGCTTGTGCAGTACGCGCCGGGCTGCGGCATCCACGTCGCCTGCCATGATGCCGGATCTTACCGCTCGAATTGCCGCCGCCTGCGCTTCCAATACGGCCCGGTACCATTCTCGGACTCGACGGGGCGCGTGCCCGACGAAAACGGTCCGGGTCATGTCACTGCAATAGCCGCGCAGTATAGCACCCAGATCAAGCACCACCAACTCGTTTTTGCTGATGGGCTTAAGGGTAGGCCTCGCGTGCGGAAGGGCCGACCGCGCCCCCGACGCCACGATGGTCTCAAACGCCGGGCCGCTGGCGCCGCGCCTGCGCATCCGGTATTCGATCTCCGCCGACAGTTCGTCTTCGAGGAGGCCCGGACGAATCAAAGGCAAAACGTCGGAGAAGACCTCGCTCGCGACGTCGGCCGCCTCCTTGATCACGCTGAGCTCCTGTTCGTCTTTAACGCTTCGCAGCCCGGCCACTAGTCCCGTCGCTTCCTTCCAGCGCGTGCGCTTCCCTGCGGCCTTCCTAAGCTGCGCAAACTGACCTACGGTGAGCTGTCCGGGAGGATAGAGAACTTTCTGGCTGGAGCGCGCCCGGGCCAGCAAAGCGCCGGCTTCGGCGAAGAGCGGCTTGCGCGATATACGGACCTCGACGTTCGAGGTTTCCCCGTGTGCCTGAATGGTGTAACGGGAGTCGGTCAGAAGTGTCGCTTTGCCCTGATTGCCTGCTGTGAAAATGAGCAGTCCATTGCTGCCAGTGAACCCACTCAGGTAGCCAATGTCCGGAAGATGGGGGACCACCAGCGCGTCCCCGCCGAGGTCAGAAAGACGAATCCGGAGCCGCTCGTGCCGGCTCCGGATTCTTTGGTCCGTAAGATCGCTTTTCGTCAACTCAAAGGGCCCAAACCCGCCTGCCTGCGCCTAATTCGGGAGGATGCGCGGCGTCAGGAAGAAAAGCAGCTCTTGTGAAGTTGAGCTAACGGTGGTGTGACGGAAAAGGTTGCCGATGGCCGGGAGGCTGCCAAACAGCGGAACCTGCGCAATCGCCGTCTGCTGGTTCGACACGATGATTCCGCCGATCACGACCGTCCCGCCGTCGGTAATCGTCACGCGCGTGTCTTCCTCCTGCGTGTCGATGGCCGGGATGCCTTCCACGCGCGGGATGGCTTGGTCGATCTGGTCGTTGGTTACCTGCACATCCATGAAGATGGTGCCTTCGGCGGTGATCTGTGGGGTGACGTCGAGCTTGAGGACGGCGTCCACGAATTGCACAGAAATCGTGTTGTTGACGACGGTCTGAACTGGAATCTTCGTTCCTTGTTTCACTTCGGCCTTCTGGTTGTTCTGGGTGATCAATCGCGGCTTGGAGATCAGTTTGCCCACGCCCTTGGTCTCGGAGGCGTCAATGATCAGGTCGAGCGCGAAATTGCGCGAAGAGAACAGATAAGAAATGCCGCTTGTCGGAGTGGTGGCGCCCAGCCCGATGTTTTGCGGCATCGAGGCTCCGGATGATGAGGAACTGCCAATGACCAGCGGAGGCGTCGGCAACGGCGCACTGCGCGTGAGCGGGCTGGTACCGACACCCGGATCTCCGCCGACTACGTTATTCCTGCTGGCGGTGCCGGCCGAAAACGCCCACTGCGTGCCGATATCGCGGGCGAAATTGCGGTTCGCCGCCACGACGCGCGCCTCGATTTCCACCTGCTGGGACTTGCGATCGAGCTGGCGAATCAGATTGTCCATCACCGGCAGCACGCTCGGAATGTCGCGGATAATGATGGTGTTCGAGCGCTGGTCGCCGATGACGTCACCGCGCGAAGACGAGAATTTCTTCAACGTCAGTACCATGTCCGCAGTTTTCGCG
>DASPVY010000090.1:0-3587 GCA_035622115.1 Candidatus Acidiferrales bacterium | reverse complement strand
GGCTTTTCCGGCGCGAAATGAATCGACGAAACGCCGCCCGCCGAAATTCGCAACATCTCGCCGGGCTCGATCTCGCGGACATACTCCGCCTCGATCAAATCGAAGGCGCACGTTTCCGATGCCACTACCCACGCGCCGTCGAGCCTGCCGAGATTGAGGGGCCGGAAGCCGCGCGGATCGCGCAAGGCGTACATTTCGTCCTGCGTGAGGACAAGCAATGAATACGCGCCTTCGACTTGGTTGAGTGCGTCAACAAGGGCGCCCGTCAGGTGCCGCGCGTTGCTGCGAGCGACGAGATGCACGATCACTTCCGTATCGCTGGTGGTCTGAAAAATCGAGCCTCGATGCTCCAGCTTCCTTCGCTGTTCGAGCGCGTTGGTTAGATTGCCATTGTGAGCCACCGCAAGCTTGCCCTTATTGCAGTCAATCACAACCGGCTGAGCATTGGTGAGCGAAGTGTCTCCCGCGGTCGAGTAACGCGTATGGCCGATCGCGCCACTTCCCGGCAGAAGCGCGATCTTGTCTGGGGTAAAGATTTCCTGCACCAATCCCATACCCTTATGGACGCGCAATGCCTCGCCATCGGTAGCCGCAATTCCAGCCGATTCCTGCCCGCGATGCTGGAGCGCGTAGAGGCCCAGATAGGCGAGTTTGGCAGCCTCTTCGTGACCGAAAATGCCGAACACGCCGCATTCGTCGTGGAAATGGTCGTCCGGTAGTTGAAACGATCCGCTCACGCGATCAGCTTCCTCCGGGAGTACCGGCTGTGCACCGTCGGGGTAAAAAGCCAGACGGAATGACGAGTCCATTCACGAATGTCCCGCAATGGCCGCGCCGAGCGACTCCGCCCAGACATCGCGCAAAGATTCAACGCGATCGGCAATGATGGAGGCCCCATTATATTCGATGCGAAACTCGCCGCGCACGGCCTTGCCAATCTCCTGCGCCGAAACCATACATTGTGCCGCAATTTCAGCAACGCGGGCAAGCGACTCCAGCCGCGCAGAAACAACAGCGCGCGCTCCACGTTCGGAAAACAGCGCAGCTTCGGCTGGTTCCGTGCCGCGAAGCGCGACCTGCGCTGCCAGCCCCTCGCTCGCGAAAGATGATTCGGCGAGCGCCACGGCCAGCCCTCCGTCGCTCAAATCGTGCGCCGACGCGATCGCGCCGGCGCTGGCCAGCGCTACCAGACATTCCTGCAGCCGCTTTTCCGCCGGAAGATCAATTGCCGGAGGCGCGCCCGCCACGATTCCGTGAATCGCTTTCGCGTATTCCGACGAAGAAAACTCGGCGCGCGCCGTTTCCGGCTTCGTCGCGGCCGCGTTTCCCGCTCCGTCCAAAAGCGCGATCGCGTCGCCTTCATTCCCGAATCCCATGCCGAGCGCTTTCGACGAATCTTCCAGAATTCCCAGCACGCCGAGCACCGGCGTCGGATAGATCGCGTTGCCCAGCGTTTCGTTGTAGAAGCTGACGTTGCCGCCCGTGACCGGCACATCGAGGACGCGGCACGCCTCGGCAATTCCATCAATCGCTTCGCTGAATTGCCACATCGCCTCGGCCTTTTCGGGATTGCCGAAGTTGAGGCAATTTGTCGCTGCAACCGGCCGCGCGCCGCAGCACGCCACGTTGCGTGCCGCCTCCGCGACTGCGTGCATCGCGCCAAGTTTAGGATTGAGCCAGCACCATCTCCCATTTCCGTCGGTCGCCAGCGCCAGCCCTCGCCGCGATTCTTTCAGCCTTAGGACCGCGGCGTCGCCCGCGCCCGGCACAACGCGCGTGTTCGTCCTCACCATGTGGTCGTACTGCCCGATGATCCATTGCTTCGACGCGATGGCCGGCGACGCGAGCAGCCGCCGCAAATTTCCGCTCAGGTTCGTTCGTTCGGGCGCGAAATCGATCAACCGGGCGTCGCCCGGAGCCCGCGCGGGCGGAGCCATCGGGCGCCGGTAGACGGGCCCTTCTTCCGCCAGCGCACGCGCGGGAATTTCCGCGGCCACGTGGCCGCGCTCGAGAATTCGCAGCTTGCCGTCTCCCGTCACACGGCCGATTTCAACCGCATCGAGTCCCCACTTTTCGAACACGCGGAAGATTTCGGCTTCGCGCCCATGCTCAGCGATCAGCAGCATCCGCTCCTGGGATTCGCTCAGCATGATTTCGTATGGCGTCATGCCGCTTTCCCGCTGCGGCACGCGCGACAATTCGATCTCGATGCCCAGGCCGCCTCGCGAGGCCATTTCCGAACTCGAACTCGTCAGTCCCGCCGCCCCCATGTCCTGAATCGCCACCACGGCGCCCGTGCGCATCGCTTCCAGGCATGCCTCGAGCAGCAACTTCTCCATGAACGGATCGCCCACCTGCACATTCGGCCTCTTCTGCTGCGACTCCTCGCTGAATTCCGCCGAAGCGAGCAGCGATGCGCCGTGAATGCCGTCGCGGCCGGTCTTCGAGCCCACGTAAATCACCGGATTTCCGGCCCCGCGAGCCCGGGCGAAAAACAGATTTTCTTTTTTTGCGATGCCGAGCGCCAGCGCGTTCACCAGTGGATTATTCGAATAGCAGGGTTCGAAGGCCACCTCGCCGCCCACCGTCGGCACGCCGAAGCAGTTGCCGTAGAAGCCGATGCCGCGAACGACGCCATCGAGCAGCCGCCGGTTGCGCGCGATTTCTTCGCGGCTGGCGCCCAGCGGCTCGGCGTCGTTCGGATCATTCGTGATCGGCCCGAATCGCAGCGAATCGAGAACCGCGATGGGATAAGCGCCCATGGTGAAAATGTCGCGCAGGATTCCGCCGACGCCGGTGGCCGCACCCTGAAAGGCTTCGACAAAGCTCGGATGATTGTGCGACTCAATCTTGAAGACGGCGCAGAGGCCATCGCCGATGTCCACCACGCCCGCATTCTCGCCGGGGCCTTGCAGCACGCGCGGCCCGCGCGTCGGCAACCGCCTCAAATGCACTCTGCTCGATTTATAGGAACAATGCTCGCTCCACATTACCGAAAAAATTCCCAGCTCGGTGATGCTCGGCTCCCGTCCCAGGATTTCCAGCACGCGCGAATATTCTTCGGCGCTGAGCCCGTGCTCGGCGGCAATCTCTCGCGTGACCCTGACTTCAGTTTCGAGCATTCGGAGCGATCCCTTGAATCTCCGGTACGGCGGTGAAACCACTGCGGCTGGGACGGTGGGAAATCGTTGCGCGCGGCAAACGCAGGCTCACGCGGGCACGGCGACGCGCCGCACGAAGCTCTCCACCATCGAACGGAAAATTACCAACCCGTCGGACGAACCAAGCTGCGCTTCCACCGCGCGTTCCGGGTGCGGCATCAGGCCGGCGACATTGCGTTCGCGATTGCAGATTCCCGCGATATTCGCGAGCGCGCCGTTCGGGTTCCCCGCATCGTCATCGTGGCCGTCCGGCGTCGTATAGCGGAAGAGAATTTGATCGTTGCGCTCGAGGCCGGCCAGCGTCGCGCTGTCGCAGAAATAATTTCCATCCATATGCGCGATCGGTATTTTCAAAATCTGGCCGCGGCGCGCGGCGCAAGTGAAAGGAGTGTCGGTATTTTCGACGCGAATGTGCACCTGCTGGCA
>DASPVY010000089.1:0-5414 GCA_035622115.1 Candidatus Acidiferrales bacterium | reverse complement strand
CCTCGCACATCGCTCGCGCGGCGTGGATGGCGCACAGTTTCTTGCCGGCCGCGTGCAGAATCGCATGCGCATCGCCGAGATCGGGAACTTCTTCTCGGGAAATCCAGAGCCAGGTCGCGGGAAACGAGCACTGCTCGCAGGGTTCCGATTCGCCGGCAAGACGCCTTTCGATCGCCGCCTGCACTTCCGGCAGCAGGCCCGCCGCGGCAAAGTCCGGAACCGAGACGAAAAAATATTGCGAGAACGAGCTTCCGTCCGGCTCAAAGGCGATCCCGCGGCCCGTGAATCCTTCGAATTCCCGGCGGAAGACATTCAGGAAGCAATTGCGGCACAACGAGACCTCGGGCCGGGCGGGTTCGCGACGCTTGGCCGCCTTGCCGCGGAGGTAGAGCGTGTCGGGCAGAAGAGAGGCCATGAATGCCTGGTCGTCTTCCAGATGAATGCACTCCGCCGGTACGCCCTTCAATCTGGCCCACCAGTTCATGCTGCTCGGCAGAAATCGAATTCCGGGATACGCTTCTTCGTGTGTGACGCGCATGGGCCCCTTCGGCGCGGCTATGATATCAAAAGCGGCGAGGCGCGAGCGTCCCGGCGCGCCGCTCATACACTCGACACCGTATTTGTCACGCTCTCCTGCTTCGGATATCATGAACGCCCTCGCGGTTCGTCCATTCTTTTCATCGAGAAACTCGCGAGGCTTCGGGAGGAAACGTGGCAATTCAAGTGGGGTCGGCAGCGCCCGATTTCGCACTCAAGGATCAGAGCCAAAAGGAAGTGAAGCTCGGCGATTTTCGCGGCAAACGCGTCGTTCTGGTTTTTTACCCGCTCGACTGGAGTCCGGTTTGCACCAACGAGCACGTCTGCCTGGTGAACGATTTCAAGCGGTTCGAGCAGCTCGACGCGCAAGTGCTGGGCTTGTCGGTGGACAGCGTGTGGTCGCACAAAGCATTTGCGGAAAAAATGGGGATTCACTATCCGCTGCTGGCGGACTTCAATCCACGCGGGGCCGTCGCGGATAAATTCGGCGTATATTTGAGCGACAAGGGCATCACCGGGCGCGCCATCGCCATCATCGATCGCGACGGCAAGATCGCCTGGTTTAAGCAGTACGACATCCCGACGCTTCCCGACGTCAAAGAAGTCGCTGACGCGCTGGCGAAGGTGAACTAAGCTGCGGCTGAATCGGACGAAGCGCGGCCTGCGGCGACGAGACGTTGACGCCGCCGCGGCTCGCAGGCGCGCGGTTATTTCGGATGCGCGAACGTCCGGATGTAATCCACCACCATCCATCGCTCATCATCTGAGAGCTTGGTTTCGAAGCTCGGCATGGGCTTTCGCCCGACCGTAATCTTCCAATAGAGTTCGCCGTCCGTGCGCGCTTCCATCACCGCCGCGTTCGTGAAGTCGGCGGGCTTTACGCGAAATCGCGGGGCCTTGCTTCCGTTCCCGTCGCCCGCATGGCCGTGGCAATCGGCGCAATGATCGTCGTAGATCGCTTTTCCCGCTGCAACCGAAGCCGAATCCGCGGGAACGGGATTGACGAGCGTCCTGGCTTCGGGCGGGACGTTCCAGTTCCCTCCCGCGTCCGAGAGGATGAACGCCGCGAGCGCCGCGACGAGGAGCGCGCCAATCACGCCGAGAAGTATGCGCGCACGTTTTTGTTTGGCGCTGGGTTGATTTGGTACTGGAGGGCTGGCCATCGGGACGGTCGCTTCGCGCTCACTCCGCCGTGAAACTCATCCGCGATTTTTACACATTCATGCCTGGCCGGAGAAGATGGAGTAAAGCAGCCAGCCATTCATCGCCAGAATGACGGCGGTGGTGACGATGGCGAGAACGTTCGTCCACGAACGGTTGGCATGAGTTCCCATCACGTCAGGCCGCCAGGTCAAAATCAGCAGCGGGATCATCGCGAACGGCAGGCAGAAACTCAGCACCGCCTGGCTCAGGACCAGCGTTTTCAGCGGGTCGAGTCCCCAAGCAATCACGAGAATTGCCGGAATCATGGTCACCACGCGCCGCAAGAAAATGCTGATGCGCACGTTCAGGAATCCCTGGAGGATCACTTGCCCGGCCATGGTGCCCACGCTTGAAGAAGAAAGGCCCGATGCGAGCAGCGCCACGCCGAATGCGATTCCCGCATAACGGCCAAGCAGCGGAGTCAGCGTGTGATGCGCGGCCTCGATTGAATACACCGCCAACCCGTGCCCGAAAAATACGGCGGCCGCCATGATCAGCATGGCCGTGTTGATGAGCCACGCGCCGTTCATCGCCAGCAGAACGTCGAAGAGTTCCATCCGCCGGTGATGATGCTCTTCGCGATCGGCGGCCTCGCGCCGCGGCAGAACCAGAGCGGAATGCAAATAGATCACGTGAGGCATCACGGTCGCACCGAGCATGGATACCGCGATGTAGATCGAGGAGCTCTGCACGTGCGGCACGACGATATCTTTGGCAATCACGGCCCATTGCGGCCTGCTGAGAAAGACTTCGTAGGCGTAGGCGATTCCGATTACCGCGACGAAGGCCATGATGATGCGCTCGAGCCACTGAAATCCCGCTTGCTCGAACAGCAGAATCAGCATCACCACGACGCCCGTGAGAATCGCGGCCGGCAACATCCGGATGCCGAACAACAAATAGAATCCGAGCGCCGCGCCCAGAAACTCCGCCAAGTCCGTGGCCATCGCGGCAATCTCAGCAGCGAACCACAAGCCCAGAGTTACCGGCCGGGAAAATTCGGCGCGACAATTTTCCGGCAGCGTTTTCCCGGTGGAGATTCCAAGCTTGGCGGCAAGATATTGCACCAGGATGGCCATCGCGTTGGACCACAGCAGCACCCACAAAAGCTTGTAGCCAAAACGCGCGCCGCCCTCGATGTTGGTCGCGAAATTTCCGGGATCCATGTAAGCGACGGAGGCGACAAAAGCGGGCCCGACGAACCACCAGGCTTCGCGCGGGCGCCTCGACACTCGAGCGGCGCTGGCCGTCTGCGCCGGGCGCGGATTGGCTACTTCTGCGGGCAGCGCTTCGGTTGTGGGCCGAATGTTCAATGGGTTAACTATGCTGAACTTCGGATATAAACTACACTTAACTCCGCCGCGAGTCAATGCCAAGTTTGAGTTATTTCACTGAAATCGTGCGACGGACGCGAAATCTGCCGCGGCTTTGCTATATTGGTCGCGCACATCCTCGGGAGGGAACGATGCCGGAAGAGCAGAAACAGGTTCAAATCAAAGCCGACGAGAAGGAACTACTGGGGCAATATTCCAATCTGGTGATGATTCATCACAATGCCGAAGAGTTTACGCTGAATTTCATTTATCTTTTCCCCAGCGTTCCCCAGGGAAAATTGGTTGGCAGCCTGATCGTCAGCCCTGCGCACGCGAAGCGGCTGATGCGCGCGCTGCAAGAGAATGTTCAGCGCTACGAAGCCCAGTTCGGGGCAATACCCGAAGGTCCCGCGCCTGCTCCGACTCCCAGCGTCGGTTTTGTCCAGTAGATCCGACCGGCAGAGACTCCGGTTTGGACCGCTGTTACGCCGGTTGGAGCTCTGCTTCCCGATTCTCGATTACCCAGGCGCCATCCGGCTCGAGAAACTGGATCCCCACGGCGTAGCCGGCGCTCGCAATGGACTCGCAATAGGCCACTCGCGCGATGCTGTGAAATGATCCGGTGAGGGTTGCCACGGTGAGCCGGTCATCGAGTCTCCATCGCCGCGATGTGACCACGCGAGCGCCATGCGAGCTGACGTTTTCGGTGAACGTCGTTTCGATTCCCGGCAAGTCCACGTGTCCCGATATCCGGACCCCGACTTCCATTGGCACACGTTTCTCGACACGCGGAACCGAGTAATTCTGTGAACGCCGAAGTCTCAGCGGCATACCCACCCCCAAGTTTTTAAGAAGGCCCGTGCCCCGTGGCGAAGCGCATGTGACGCACGCTTCTGTGCTCATGAAGCTTCATGTCGTACAGGTTGTGGTCAGCCACAGAAAGTAATCGTTCGATGGTCGTTCCATCGCGCGGATAAACGGCGACGCCAACGCTGATTGAAAGCACCGGTTTTTCGCCGTCATTGCCCACGTGCTCGCAAATGCGGGCCGCCGCCTGCAGCGCTTCGTCTTCGCCCGCTTCCGGCAGCACCAGAGCAAATTCGTCTCCGCCATAGCGCGCCGCCGTATCGGAAGCACGGCAGTATGTGCGCAAAACGTGGCCCACGCGCTGAATGGCGCGGCTGCCGACCAGATGTCCGAGCCGATCGTTGATTTTCTTCAGGCCGTCGAGATCCAGAAGCAAAACGGAAAATCGCCGTCCGGTTCGCCCGGATCGTTGCAGTTCGGCGTCGAGGACTTCGATGAGGCGGCGGTGATTCGCCAGGCCCGTGAGCGAATCGCTTTTCGCCAGGCGGCTCACTTCGTCGAACAGGTGCGCGTTCTCAAGCAGAGTGCCACCGAGCACGATGGCGTAGCTCGCAACCATCAGGAAATGGGAAAGCATGTAGGGAGCGTCGAGCGGCGTCTGCGACTCACTGGCCGCGATGTGGCATGCCACGTTCAGCACCGCCGCAAAATAAAGCGACCGGTCAAACGCGGACTCCACGCGCCGCAAGCGCAAGCTGTAGCCCACCGCGGAAATCAGGAACAGCACTGCCAGCATCAAGTCCCAGGGTCGCGGAAGTATCGAATCGGTGTGAACCCGCATTGGCGGCGCGGTGAAAAAAATCACGCTGATCAGATAAGCGGTTCCACCGACGAGCAGCGTGGCCGCTGCAATTTCGCGACCTGTATCCCGGACGATGGGATTCTTGCGTTCGGCCCCGAGGGCGACGATCAACAGAACCGCGAGGAGCGAACGCCCCGCCATCCAGGCCATCGACACTTGCAAAGGGGCCATTGGCGAGGAGTAAGACTCCCGATAGGCCGACATGGCCGTGGCAGCCTCGATAAGCGCAGCCAGGACGAATCCGAAGGCCAAAATCAAGCTGACCCGGTCGTGTGTGCCGCGGAATCGCACCAACGCGTTTGCAGCGAAGGTAAACGCCACCAAGCCGCCGGCCATTTGTAGATATGTGTCTACGAACAGATCGGAGCGGTATCCCGACAGGCGGAGCATCCAGACCGCGAGGAAGAAGGCTCCCGCGCCCAGCGCCCACAGAATGGACACTCGGAACCGGTGTACAGCCGCCCAGAAGATGTCGCCCTTGCCCACAACTCCCCCAAGAAGAGCCTGGTCCCCTGTGAGTGTAGCAAGCACGCTAGGTGCCTTTCGCGTTATGGTTATAGTACTGTTGAAGTAATTGAAAAATGGCAGGATACAGCGTTTTTTGGCGCGGCACCTGAACTTGAGTCCTACGAAGAAACTGCGGCGCGAGTAGAATAGTTACACGAGGGTACCCCGGCGACTAGTAACCAGAA
>DASPVY010000088.1:0-2267 GCA_035622115.1 Candidatus Acidiferrales bacterium | reverse complement strand
CCCCTCCACTTCTATCTTCTCCGCAACCGATCCGACTTTTAGCTCAATGTCCACACGCCGTTTTTCGCCCGCAGCTAAAACAATGTCGTTCTCCTCGAATTTCTCAAAACCCTTGGCCGCGACGCTGACGCTATAGTTCGCCGCAGGAAGCCCGGCCGCCAGATATTCGCCGCTTGAGTTCGTCTGGACCGTGTGGCGAATTCCGCGCGCGGCATTGCTCACCGTGACGTCGGCGCCGGCAACGCGGCCACCGGACGCGTCCGAGACGGTTCCGGTGATATAGCCCGTGTCTTGCGCGCGCGTCAGGAAGGGAAAGGACACAATGGCCGCGATACAAATCGTCACAAAGCGACGGATTTTCATGGGCTGCTCCATCGCCGAATTTCTAGACGCTCGAGCGCGCCGGGCCGCAGTTTTAAGCCATATCGTGTCTCGAGCCGATTGATTTCGTTCTGTAGATTTCATTAAAACGTTTATTAAACGCTAGGGCGCGAATGCGCGCAGTTTGGACGAGGAGATTGCCTCTGTCAAGGAGAAAAAACGGCCCAACGCGCCGCCAAGAATGCGCGAACCTGGCGCTGGCTTGCCTGGAGAATCAATGCGGGGCAGCGCTCCGTCAGCGTAAGGCTTTCGTTGACTCTCTCACGACGAGTTCCGGCGCCACGCGCAGATGCGCCGCGGTAAACTCGCGGTTTTCCTGGCGCGCGTTGATGCTGTCCATCAAAATTCCTACCGCGGTCGCGCCCATGGATTCCATCGGCTGCCGGATGGTGGTCAACGGTGGCGTCGCGATCGATGCGGAAGCCACGTCGTCGAATCCGATGACGGAGCAATCGTCGGGCACACGCAAGCCCGCTTTGTGCAGCGCGCGTATTGTGCCGAAAGCTGTCAAATCGTCAAACGCCATGAGTGCTGTAAAAGGCCGTTTGCGTTTCAGCAATTCTTCTGTGAGCCGCAACCCCGCTTCAAATCCCGAATTCGGGTCGCGCGATTCCGGCATGTCCTCGATCAGTTTCGGATCGAGCTCGAGACCCTTGGATTGCGCTACGGCGCGAATTCCCCGCCAGCGCGGCCCGCTGTCTCCGAGCATTTTGGGTCCGCGAATAAACGCAATCTTGCGATGCCCCTGGCTGTAAAGGTGCTCGAGCGCCAGCCGCCCGCCGAGCGCGTTGTCCACAACCACCGAACTCACCGAATCGGTCTTGAGTTCGCCGCCGATCATGGTTGCGGGGATCGCGTTCTTTTCGAGATCGGCGAGGAAATGAATGTCGAGAAAAAGCCAGTTGGCGAGAACGATCAGCCCTTCGACTCTTCGATCGAGGAGCAGCTCAAGATAGCGCTCGAATCGGCTGCGCTCGTTGTGCGCATCTGCGAGAATGGGCACATACGAAGCCTGGTACAGCGCATTCTCGACGCCGCGAAGAATTAACGTGCAGTAGGGGTCGGTCACGTCGAAGACCATCACTCCGATCGCGTGGCTCCTCTTGCTGCGCATCACCGGCGTCAGCAAGTGTGGCCGGTAACCGAGCCGCTTCGCCGCGCTGCGAATCCGGTTCTTCGTTCTCGCGGGAATGAATCGCGCAAGCGGCGCGTCGTTCAATACGAAGGACACGGTCGTCGACGAGAAGCCGCTCGCTCGCGCCACGTCGCGAATCGTTACAGAATTGGTCTTCCGCTTTTTTCGCTTTGCGATCATTCTCTGAGCACATCCCAAAATGCAGGCCGCATCATACATCTTCTTCGAGTTTGTGTAGCCGCGGGGTGCTCGGTTTGGTGCGATTCGGAAGGGGCATTCGAGAAATGAGTTGAATACAGCGGCAAGGCGGCGCTTGCGGCGGTCGCTCCGCGCCTTGAAATCCGGCCCAGCGTGTCCTACAGTTCGATGCAACGATGGCTCGCCGTCACTTTATCGCCGCGTTTGCGGCGATTCTTGCGTTCGCAGCGCCGGCATTGTCAGCCGCGGGCTTGCCCGCTGTTGGGATGCGTCAGTCTTCTTCGGGCGCCGCAGCCGCAGATGTGAAGTCGATCTACGACGAAGGCCAGGCGAGCCTCGAGCACGGCGATCTGGATCGCGCCGAAACAGATTTTCGAAAAGTTCTGGCTTTGGATCCGAATCTCGCCGGAGCGTGGGGCAATCTCGGCGTCATCGCCATGCGGCGAAAGCAATGGACTCACGCGCTTGAGCTTCTTCGCAAAGCCGAAAGGCTCGCTCCGAATGTCGCGGGCGTACGCCTGAATATCGGCCTGGTTTATTTTCATGAAGAAGA
>DASPVY010000087.1:0-2043 GCA_035622115.1 Candidatus Acidiferrales bacterium | reverse complement strand
GAGAGCTTCCTTCGGGAAGAGGGAATTCTCTTTGCTTCGCTCGACAAAGTGGTGAACTGGGCTCGCCGCAGCTCGATCTGGCCGATGTCTTTCGGCCTCGCATGCTGCGCGATCGAAATGATGTCGATGGCGGCCTCAAGGTTCGACGTCGCGCGATTCGGCGCCGAAGTATTTCGTGGCTCGCCGCGCCAGTCCGATCTGATGATTATCGCCGGGCGCGTTTCGAACAAAATGGCGCCGGTGATTCGCCAGCTTTACGATCAGATGCCCGAGCCCAAGTGGGTGATTTCGATGGGCGCTTGCGCGACGTCCGGCGGTGTCTTCAATAATTACGCGGTTGTTCAGGGTGTGAATCAGGTGATTCCCGTCGATGTTTACGTTCCCGGCTGCCCTCCGCGCCCCGAAGCTCTGCTCTACGCCATCATGCAGCTTCAGAAAAAGATTGATGCCGATCGCGGAAGCTTCCGCCGCTCCCTCAATATCGGTTAGGTCGGTCCTGGCGGGATTCAACGAACGAGCGGAAGTGCGATGACTGTAGCCGTCGCGCCGCCCGATTCAACGACGCTGCCCGGCGCACTGTGCTTCGCGCGAAGATAACCCATGGCGATGGGATGTCCGGCTTGAGGAGAAAATCCCGCGCGCGTAACGAAGCCGACTTCTTTGCCGCCTGCCGTGAGCTTCGCGCCGCGTTCGGGAACCACGCTGCCTGAAAATTCCAGGCCGACGCGCACCCGGTTCACATGGCCTCGCGAACGCACGCGTTCGACAATTTCCTGCCCCGTGTAGCATCCCTTCGTAAAACTGATATGCGTCGATTCAACCCGCGCCTCGTGCGGGATCACATTGTCGCCGAAGTCGTAACCGAACCAGGGAATGCCGGCTTCGAGCCGCAAGGAATTCAGCGCAGAATATCCGATCGGCCCGCCTCCCACGGCGCGGACAGCATCGAGCAGCAGGTTCCACAGCGACTCCGCGTTCGTGCGATCGGCGATGACTTCGAACCCCGGGACACCGCCCGACGAGCGGCGGGAGACGCAGACGGGCATCCCGGCAACGCGCGCGTCGCGAATTTCCAGTTCTGCAAAATCGCTGAGGTCGCCTCCGCCAATCGCTCGCAGCACCTCAGGGGACTTTGGACCTTCGACGCCCAGCGCGACGACTGAATCGGTGGCATCTTCGAGCGTCACGTCGTCCATGATGATGTAGCGGTCGAGCCATTCGATGAGCTTCTCGCGAATCATGCGATAGGAGATGGCCAAATGACGCTCGCCGACCGAATAGATTTCGAGCTCGGCGAGAATGTGGCCCTGCGGATTCAGAAGAAGGCAGGGAACTCCCCGGCCGGGCGCAGCGGCGCGAATGTCGTTGGTGAGAATGGCATTGAGGTAGCGCTCGCGGTCCGGTCCGGTGAAATAGAGGAACGCGCGATAATTTTTGTCAACCAGCGCCGCCGATTCCCGCGCGAAGCGATATTCCTCGTCGAACGAAGTGAAACGATCCGGCATTTCGCAGCCGAACCATGTCGCAAACGTAGCGCCGAGTTTCGATTCGACGGCACGCAGTGGAGTTTCTTGCGCGGGTTGAGGTGTCGCGTCCATTGGCGTTGCTGCGCATCCATATTAACAGGGACGCGATATACTCGACACGATGGCGGCCACGCTGATTCACGAAGTGATTCCGGTCGGAATTCTGCAGTGTAACTGCTCGATTCTCGGCGATCCGGTGACGCACGAAGCCGTGGTGGTGGATCCGGGCGACGAAGTTGATCAGATTCTGAAAATCCTCGCCAAGCATAAACTGAAGGTTCTTGCGATTGTCAGCACGCACACGCACATCGATCACGTGGGCGGGCTCGCTCAGCTCCACAAAGCCACCGGCGCTCCCGTTTTCATGCATGAGAAGGATCTGGCGATGTACCAGCGAATCGACCAGCAGGCGAAATGGCTGCGGGTGCCCACGCCCGAAGTGACGACGGTGGAGGAATTTCTTCGCGAGGGCGATTCGGTTCATTGGGGCGGATTCGAAGCACGCGTGATTCACACG
>DASPVY010000086.1:0-2504 GCA_035622115.1 Candidatus Acidiferrales bacterium | reverse complement strand
GGGTCCACGCGCGTCGCTCGCCTCGCCGGAATCCAGCAGGCCAGCAGCGCAACGCCGGTGAGAATTGTGACTACCGATGCATACGTCAGCGGATCGGTCGGCTTCACTCCGGCAAAAAGTTGTGCCGTCACGCGCGTTGCGGCAAACGCCGCTGCCAGCCCCACGATGACTCCGATTCCGACCACGGTCAGCCCCTGCCTCAAAATCATTCTCAGGATTTCCCGCCGGTTCGCGCCGAGCGCCATGCGTATCCCAATTTCGTGTGTCCGCTGCGCCGCCGCGTACGACACGACGCTGTACACGCCGACGATCGCCAGCACCAATCCAAGCAGCCCCATCGCCAGCGTCATGCCGGCCCCGAACCGATACAGGAAAAATCCGTTTCCTCCGTCGAGGGACGCCGTCATCGTCTGCACGTCGAAAACGGGAAGGTTCGGAGCTATCTCGTGGAGCGCTGCAAGAGCGATCGACGTCAATTGTTCCGGCGGGCCACTGGTTCGAATATGAAGTGTGCGGAATGAGTCGTACTTCTGCGTGAGAGATAAATAGTAGAACGGCATCGGGTTTTCGTTGGGCCCTCTATATTTGCCGTCCTGCACGATTCCCACGACTTCGATGAACGGGCCCGTCTGGCTGGTGATGCTGAAGCGCTTGCCAACCGGGTCGTCGTTCGGCCAGAAAGTCTTTGCCATCGTCTGGTTCACAACCGCCACCATCGGCGCCTTCTCGTTGTCGGCCTCTGTGAAACCGGGGCCGCGCACCAGCGACATCCGGAAGGTCTCAAAATAATTCGGCAGCACTTGATTGCGGAGAATCGTGGGTGGTCGCTGCCCCGGCTCGACGGGATGACCCTCGACGTACAGCGTGTCCGCGTCGCTGTAGTAGCCCATCGGCACCGAGAACGCTTGCGTTACGGACTCGACACCGGGCAGCGCGCTCAACCGCTCTTCAGCCTGCCGGTAGAATTCTCGACCCTGAGTCTCACTGAAGCCCACTTCTTCCAGGTCCATCGAGAGGTTCAAGATGTGATCGGGTTGGAATCCGAGATTCAGGCGCTGCGCGTTCATCAGATTACGCGCGGCAAGGCCCGCGACTACCAGCAGCACAAGTGAGCCGGCCACCTGCGCGACCACAAGAATATTGCGAAGCAAATGCCGCCGCGGACCATCGGAGGAACCTCGTCCGCCTTCGTGAAGCACGGCGCTGACGTCCGTGCGAGCGACGCGGATCGCCGGCACAATGCCCACGACTATTCCAGTCAAGACCACAGCCGCCAGCGCATACAAAAACACTCCGCCGTCCGGGGTGAAATCCAGGCGCAGTGGCAAATCCGTCGCCAGCCGAAGCGAACCCAGCACTCCGCTCGCCCAAACGGCCAGCAGCGCTCCGGCCACTCCGCCAAAAAACGCGAGCAGCAAGCTTTCCGTCAGGAATTGGCGGATGAGACGACCGCGCTTGGCGCCCAGCGCCGCTCGAATCGCCATCTCCCGCTGCCGCACCGTGGCGCGCACGAGCAGCACATTGGCGATATTGAAGCACGCCAGAAGCAAGACGAGCCCCGCGAGGGCGAGAAAGATCGCGGCTGCGGCGGGCAATGGGTTTTGCGGGTCCGGCTCCGGCCGCGCCAGCCTTTCGGGATAGACATGAATCGCAATGCCCTTGTTGGTGTCAGGATATTGTTGCGCCAGTTGATTCGCCGTCACGTTGAGCGACGCTTCCGCCTGCTTGACGCCCATGCCCGGCTTCAATCTCCCAAGAACCGTGATCTCCCGATCGCTTCGATCGCTCCAAAGCGAACTGCTGTCCTTCGAGATCGCACCGGCAATACTCATCGGCACGAAACCCTGGCAGTCCGCGACCGAATAGGTGCCGTAAAAGCCTCTCGGCGCGACTCCGACGATCGTCAATGGGCGTCCGTTTACCAAAACATGTTTGCCGATGACGCCGGGATCTCCGCCAAACCGCGTTCGCCAGAACGTGTAGCCGAGCACCAGCACAGGGTCCGCTCCCGGCGCCTGGCCCTCTGTCGGCAGAATCAACCGGCCGAGCGCCGGCTGAATTTCCAGCGCCGAGAAATAATTGGACGACACGTAGCTGATTACGAAATGGCTGCCGTTTCCGTCCGCCGAAAGTCCCACCAGCGAGAGTTCATAAGCGAACAAATCGCTGAACGCGTCCGCGTGCTTCTGATAATCCTGGAAGTCGGCGTACGAAAAAGTTCGAGTGATCGGATTGTTCTTTTGCTCCGTGGACAGCACAACGATTTGTTCGGCGTGCGGAACCGGCAGAGTCTTGAGCAAAAGAGCGTTGACGATGCTGAAAATCGTGGTGTTCGCGGCCATGCCAAAGGCCAGCGTGAGAATGGCGACGAGTGTAAATCCGGGATTTTTTCGCAACGTGCGGATTGCGTATCGGATGTCTTGCATCGGATTGTTCATTATTGGAGCCTCGCTTCCGATTCGATCACTCGCTCTTCGCCGGTGAGATTCATTACTCGTATCGCA
>DASPVY010000085.1:0-7234 GCA_035622115.1 Candidatus Acidiferrales bacterium | reverse complement strand
AACGCCATCGATGCCGGACACGGTTGGAAATTCGCGCGGGCTCGCAAAATGCGATCCGCTGGCGAGCTGCTTGTCCACCGGCTTCAATGCCGCCGCATGGACATGCACCAGCGCTTCACCCTCGCCTGCCGTCGGCTCGCGAAAATCCTCAAAGCGCGGCGTCTGGCCGAGCGCGTGAAGGACCGCAGCTTTCATCGGCACAACTTCTCGATTGGAAATCGTTTCGTGTTGATGGTCACCCCAGCCCCAGCGCCGTCTTATGCGACGGCTGGTACAATCCGATTTCGGCGCCACTCGGAAGCCGAATCGAAGTCTTCATGCCCCAGCGCTCCTGCTGAACCGGCGCGCAACTCACGCCTTTCGTTTCAAAAGTCTTCATCTGCGCTTTCAAGTCATCGCACATCAGGTAGACCTCGGCTCGCGCCATGTGCCCTGCTGTGCCGGGCGCACGCTTGCTGCCGTCATCGGTCGGGTGAACCGCGACCTCCGCCGGAGGCAGCTTGAAAATCAACCAACCGTGGCCAACATCCACCGACTTGAATCCCAGAACGTCGCGAAGAAAATCGCGATCCGCTTCCGAGTCATCGCTGAAAATCAGAATGTGAGCGCCGTTGATCATCTGAGGGCTCCCTTCGTTGGCTGCGGGAGTTTCTCAATCAGGGCGGCGAGTGTCAATCGGGGTGTCCCGGGCAATTTGTTTGTTCCGAGCTGCCGGAAGGCCGCCGCCTTGATTATCGTCGCGCTGGCTTGTCCTGAGCTTCGAAGGGCTTCTAGCCGGCGTTTTGGGTGGTCCGCAACCCGTAGTTGTCCCTCAATCCGCGGAGTACAATATTCGGTCTCGTGTTTCGGCGTCTCGAAAAATAAAGGAGGACTCGCATGGCCACCACGCAAGCCGAAAAAGGCCTGGCCTTTCGTGCGCTTCACCAGCGTCCCGCCGCTTTTATCATTCCCAATCCGTGGGATATCGGAACCGCGCGGCTTCTCGCTCACGCTGGCTTCGAGGCGCTCGCGACGACGAGCATGGGCTATGCGTTTTCAGTCGGTAAGTCTGATGGCGCGGTCACGCGCGATGCCATGCTCCAGCACGTTGCCACCATCGCGTCCGCCACTTCGCTGCCCGTCAGCGCCGATCTCGAAAATGGTTACGCCGACGCTCCCGAAAAAGCCGCTGAAACGATCCGGCTTGCGGCGGCTGCCGGCGCTGTCGGCGGATCGATTGAGGATGCCACCGGGCGGCCGGACGATCCGATTTATGAATTGAAGCATGCCGCCGATCGCGTTCGCGCTGCGGTCGCGACGGCCCGCTCGCTTCCGTTCACTTTCACTTTAACCGCCCGAGCGGAGAATTACCTGCACGGCCGGCCGGATCTCAAAGATACGATCGCGCGCCTGCAAGCCTTTCAGGAAGCAGGCGCGGATGTTCTTTATGCGCCGGCTCTCACCACGAGGGAAGACATTGCCGAAGTCGTGCGCTCCGTCGATCGTCCCGTGAATGTGGTGATGGGTCTGCGCGGCGTTCAGTTGAGTCTCGCCGAACTTTCGGCGCTGGGAGTCAAGCGCGTCAGCGTCGGAAGCTCTCTCTCGCGCACGGCGCTCGGCGCATTCCTGCGCGCCTCCCGCGAAATGCGCGAGCGTGGCACCTTCACTTTCGCCGCCGACGCCGCCAGCGCCCGTGACATAACTGCCATCTTCAGCTAGCGCTGCTCAACTCTCCGCGTAACGCCGGCTACTTCCCGGCCTGCGTTTCCGTGCCCTCAACTGCTTCGAGCGGGAAGCGGACTCGACTCCCGACGCCGGCGCTCGGTGCGCGGCCAATCAATTTATTCCTGCGGCGCCTTGGCGCCCTTCTCGGCGGCCTTCTTCATCGCTTCGGCGGTCCACGGCGGAACGATGCCGTTGATGCGCGCGTAAGCAATGGATTGCCCCAGATGCTCGTGATCGTGCGCGGCCGTAATGTAAAGGACGTCGCCCCAATTCGCATCCGGGCCAAATAGCTTCAGCGGCTTTTGCAAATCGGCATTCGTCAATTTTTCGAACGTGCTGCGCACGAAGTCGAACGATGCGTTCATTTGCTCGATGATCTTCGCCTTATCCGTCGTGGACTTCTCAAAATCCTTGGTTTCGAAGTCAACCGGGGGAGTCGCCCCAAGAAACTTCGTGAAGCCGTAATTCGCCTGCGTGACGTGGAGATAAACTTCGCCGATTGACCGGACGCCTTCTCCCGGCCGCCAGCCAAACTTATCGGCCGGAACCGCGCCGGCGAGTTGTGTGAACTTTTTCTGCAAATCCTGCAAATCGGCCAGCGTCTGTCCCTTGATGTCATAAATCTCCTGGCTCTTGTCGTCCGCGGGACCGGCGAAAGCCTTGCCCGCTGAAAGAGCCAACAAGCTCAAACCCAGCGCCGCGACCCAGATCTTTTTATTCATTGCTTCTCCTTTGCCGCGTGTCGGTCGTCCGTATCCGGACGCGACACTGGCCTTTGGTTTCTCAAGGGAAAGTCACCCCACCATCCCTGCCAACCTTAGACGCGCGTCACCGCGATTCGCCGCTTCTCTTCAAGTCATTCTGCGAGGCTTCCCAGGACTCGCAACCTCGCGATTCGGTGGCCGCAACGGCTCCAATCGCACCCTTTTTTGGCTACGCGAATCTGCGTAGGAGGGCGATTTCTAATCGCCACACTTCCGCAAGTCATCGCGAGGTCATCTGGCTGAAATCGCGCAAGTTAAGAAATTCTAATCGCCACAGAATTTGAGGCGGAGTTGCGGCCAGGCGGGTCTATTTTGCCGAGGAAGGGAGCGCGGCTGCGATCGCCAGAACGGGATTCGTCGAGTGGGTTTTGCTCCGGCGCAGCGGCCACTGCGCTTCGGCGTAGCCAATCGAGTATTGGCCTGCGCCCGTGGTTCCGGTGAACCACATTCTCACCGCGCCATTTTCCAGCATCACGGATGGTCCGGTGTCGCCCGTTTCGTCGTAGCTTCCCGCCGTCGGGGCGATGATCGGCTTCGGATCGATGTCCCACGCGTTCGTGAGCGATGCTGTGCGCGCTACGCCGATCGCGTGCTCCGTGCCGTTCACTCCGGTGAAGAACAAATACAAGTATCCGTCCGGGCCAAGAAGAATCGCCGGTTCGGCAACTCCATCGCTCATCCATTTTGGCGGCGCCGACGGCGCCAGCAGCGGCTGCGCCGATTTCGCCCAGTGCACGCCGTCAGGCGAAGTCGCCGAAAGAATTCGCACGCCGGGCGCATCGCCGGGGCAATGGTTGTAGCAGTGCCCGGCGTACACCATCAAATAGCCGCCCTCATAGGGAATCACATCGGGACTGTAAATCGCGTCGGCGTCGAAGCTGTCGGGCGTGGGTTCGAGAATCGGCGCAGACTGCGCGCGCGTAAATGTGACGCCGTCTGTCGAAGCCGCCAGTCCGAGCGACGCGGGTAAGCCTTTCGCCGGCTCGCTGGGATCGACACCGTCTCGATAACCGGAATAGTAGAGGAAGTAGCCGTTCGCGGTCTTCAACAGAAATGGCGTTTCGAGATTTTCGTCCCACTCGCCGTCCCGGCCGCGGAGAATTTCGCCGCGAAACACCGACCCGCTCGCCGTGCTGTCAACCGCAGTCCATCGCGATGAGTCGGTCGAAGTAGCAAGCGAGATGCTGGCGTGGGGTCCTGCGGGATTCGTGAAATCCACGCTCGTAAATGCAAGGCGGAATACTGCATCGTCGGCGATGACGGAAGGATCGGAGACAATTCGCGAGCTGCCGGTGTACGCAGGCGTGACAGATTTTGTCCACAACACCCAGCCGGTTGCCGAATCAACCGCGTTGCTCGTCTGGGCCGAACCGCCGCACCCCGCCAGGAGCACAGCTCCCACCAGTAGGACATGCCAATTCTTCATACGAACCGAAACTTGATCCTCTAGGATTCAGCGACCGGGGGCGGCAGCATCGCCGGCGCCCACTATGTTTGACGAGTGCGAGGGCCGAGGGCAAGTAAAATTTTGAAAAGAATTTTAAGCGAAATTATGACAATCGCCGAATTTGCACAAAACACACGGGTTGGAACAGCGGACTCGCCCAACCTCATGCGCGCTACGTGCCGGCCCGATGCGCTATTACTCGTTTGGAAAACGCAGGGGAAATTGTGATTGCCCTGCTCGCGCCTTGCAGCGGAACATTACTCGACGCACTTTCTTCAATCAATGAAAGTACTAGTAGGTACGCGAGCGACTATGAATATGAAGACCTGCATCAAGACACTCTTCGTCGTTATCCTCACGGCTGCTCTCTACGCGTGCAGCGGCACGCCGCGATCCAGCACGACTTCCGGCGGCAGTTTCACGATCGGCGGCATGGTTACAGGACTCACCGGTACTGGACTTGTTCTGCAAGACAACGGCGGCAGTAACCTGGCCATAACGGGGAACGGCGCTTTTACGTTCAGCACCAGCGTCGCTAGCGGCGGGAATTACAGTGTGACCGTTCTCACGCAGCCTACGAGTCCCACGCAAACTTGTACGGTGTCGAACGGCGCTGGCGTAGCCACTGCCAATGTCACCGGCGTTTCGGTGTCTTGCGCTGCTGGAGGAGCAGGCACTTTTACGATTGGAGGAACGGTCGTCAGTCTCACGGGTACGGGTCTCGTTCTGCAGGACAACGGTGGGGATAATCTCACCGTAACTCAAAGTGGCGGGTTCACGTTCGCGACGCCGCTCGCCGCTGGCACCGCGTACACAGTTACGGTCTTGACGCAGCCTACCAGTCCCACCCAGAGCTGCAGCGTTGCGAATGGCACCGGCACGGCCAACGCGAATGTCGGCAACATCGTGGTCACTTGCTCGACGCCAACAATTTCAGTGGGAGGTTCCGTTTCTGGACTTGACGGCACCGGTCTCGTCTTGCAAGACAACGGCGGATCAAACCTCACCATCACCGGCAACGGTCCATTCACCTTTTCGACGCTCATTGGCACCGGCGCGCCGTACAGCGTGACGGTTCTCACTCAGCCAACAGGACCGGCGCAGACCTGCACGGTGACCAACGGCAGCGGAACAGCGACCGCCAACATTTCGAACGTGCAAGTTGTATGCCCGGCCGTGTTTGACACCATCGGTGGACAGATCGTCGGTCTGTATGTTCCGACGGGCGAAACTGCCAGCGGCGTTTTGCAGGACAATGGCGGCGATAACTTGCCATTTAGTCAAAACGGCCCGTTCACCTTCGCGACGCCCATCGCGTATGGAAGCTCATACGACGTCTCTCTCTTCGTGGCGCCGCAAACGCAAACTCAGGGCTCGCGAATTTATTTCTATCAAGGCACGGCCACCTCGGACATCGACAGCGTAGTCGTTGACTTTGGCCACAACGATTGGACCTGGATCGACGGTGCGAGCACGGCGAATCAGTTTGGATCGGTGGTGCCGCCGTCGGGCACGGCAATTGATACGAGCACTCCCGGTGGCGCTCGCTATCCCGCGACATGGACAGGCCCCGACGGCAACCTGTGGCTATTCGGTGGATACGGATACAGCAGCGTTACGACGCAAGCGCCGCAACCTTGGTACTACCAGGAAATGTGGTGGTACGTGTCCACGGCCGACTACGGCGGTTCCTACAACGATTACTGGTCCCTGGTTGCTCCAAGCGGTTCAACGCTCCCGTCTGGCCGATGGGGCGCGGTCACTTGGACCGATTCCTCTGGCAACCTCTGGATGTTCGGCGGGCAAGATGCGTCAACTGCTTTCCTGAACGACACCTGGCACTACAACATTTCCTCTGCAACCTGGACATCCGCTGGAACGGGAGGAGAGAACGTAGCGGGCGTCTACGGAACTCAGGGAACTCCCAACTCTACAAATCTTCCCGGCGGCCGTTGGGGAGCCACCGCAAAACTCGACGCTTCGGGGAACTTATGGATGTTCGGCGGATATGGCTACGACTCTGCCGGCACGCTGGGTCTTCTGAACGACCTCTGGGAGTACAGCGGCGGCGAGTGGACCTGGATCAGCGGATCTGACTTGGCGAATCCGGACGGAGTTTACGGCACGCAAGGGACAGCCGCATCGGCGAACGTGCCCGGCGGACGGCAAGTGGCGTCCTCATGGATCGACACCAACGGCAATTTCTGGCTCTTTGGTGGATACAACTTGTCGTCAACCGGCGAACCGAACGCGTTCAACGACCTGTGGGAATACAGCGCGGGCGAGTGGACCTGGGTAGCGGGATCCAACACCGTCAATCAGACCGCCACCTACGGCACCCAAGGTGTGGCTGCGTCAACCAACGTTCCCGGCGCGCGGTGGAGCTCAGCGTCTTGGAGCGACACAGACGCAGCAAACGGCGACTCACGCTTTTGGTTGTATGGCGGCCAAGGGTACGACGCAACCGCCAACGGCTCACTCGGCGACCTATGGATGTTTGAAAGCGGCCAGTGGACGTGGGTGAAGGGGCCCAGCTCCGTCGATCAGGCGGGCATCTATGGTCTCTCGCCGACGCCGATAACCTGGCCTTATGTGGGTAATTATCCGGGCTCTCGCTGGGGAGCCGGCTATTGGATCGATCACTCCGGTCAGCTCTGGATCTTCGGCGGCGAGGGATACGATTCGACCGGCACGTCCGGCGACGGGTTGCTCAACGATTTGTGGCGCTATTTGCCTTATCCCTAAACTGACGGCTCTCCGAGACCCGTCGTGGCACCACGTTGGACGCATCGAGTCTCGTTTTGGCCAGTTCCGCAACGAAAGGGGCCCTCATGGGCAGATTTAGCATCTTGGGAGCGATCCTTCTGTTTTGCGCCACGTCAGCCATGGCGCAAGGAATCGAAGGCGTACATTCGTCCGTACCTCCCGGTCAACTTCAGCTCGGCGTGGGCGTCACCTTTGTCAGCTTCAGCGAAGCTCCGGGCACAACCGAAAACAATGTTGGCGTGAATGCGTCGGTGGTGGATTATCGCGACTGGATGGGCGTCGAGGGCCAGGTTTCCGATGCATTCGGTTCTCAGAGCGGCCAGATGACCCAGGTGCTGTTTACCGGCGGTGGAATCCGCCTCCGGTGGACGAAACCGAGGGCGTTTCAACCGTGGATTCACGGCGTCATCGGGTATTCGCATTTGTCGCCGCTGCCCACATTCGGAAGCGCCTCGGCCTTTGGCTATAAAGCGGGAGGCGGGCTCGACATCAAACCGCACCACGGCCGAATCGGATTTCGAGTGGGCGCCGATTTCTTTGGAACCAGATTCTT
>DASPVY010000084.1:0-6027 GCA_035622115.1 Candidatus Acidiferrales bacterium | reverse complement strand
GCGATGGAAGATACAAATAGACTTATCGCGCAGATCAGCAGAAGTCGTTGCACAGGATTCCCCCTCCCAAGCTCCAATGCGATCCTCCAAGCACTAATATTGAACCGAAAACTAAGCCCAATGTCCACATCGAAACACTTTTGATGCTGAAAAATCCATTCTGGGTACGCCCACCTAGAATCTCAAAGAATCAGTCGTTTACACTCTCTGTATCATTTTGAAGCACGCGTTCGCTCCGCGTCCCGCTTTGGCCGCCTTCCAGGGCCATGCTCGCCGGTTCTGGCCCGGGAGGCCGGAAGTGATGCTATTGGTACCATTTCCGACACTAGAGCTTGCAAGCCGCGGTGTCCCGCGGTATCGTATTTCCCGTATGTTCCCGCTAGTCCGCAAGAGCAAATCTCGCGATTACGTACGTCGTAGTCGCCGCTTTCCCCTTCACATCCCGGTTGTCGTGTATGGGCGCACGCCGGATGATCGGCCTTTCCGCGATCATACCAACACACTCAACGTGGATGCTCACGGCGCGCGCATTGTGCTCAGCGCCGCGCTCGAAAAGGGCCAGCGCATCCTCGTCGTGAACAGCTTCACGCAGGAAGAGCGCGAATGCCGCGTCGTACACATCGGCTCGAAGCAGGGAAGGCGCATCAAAGTCGGCATCGAATTTCTGAAACCGGCCGGGAACTTCTGGCACGTCTACAACGCCAATGTCGAAGCCAGACTCCAGCCCGCCACCCTCGCCTAAGCGCCAGTCTTCAGCTGGTTAGTTCCCCCCTTTGCATTCCATTTTTCGCCATGTCACTGCTTAAACCTGAGCGGTTTTCGCCCGCCTTATACTCGCGCGGAATCCGCCGCCCGGGTGCGCTGCCGCGCGAATTCGCCGATTCGATCGATGGCCTCCTGCGCCTCTGGCAGATACGACGCAAAAACGTGCCAGACGTGCGGCATACCCTCGAACACTTGCAGTTCCACCGCAACGCCCGCGCTCTTCGCGCGCCGCTCGAGCCTGTGCCCGTCTTCGAGCAGCGTTTCTTCCGATCCCACCTGAATCAGCAGGGGCGGCAGTCCTCGCAAATCGGCGTAAAAAGGCGATGCCAGCGGATGCCGGGCATTTTCGCCTGCAAGATACACTGCCGCTTCTTTGAGCAGCGATTCTTTGGTGCACAGCGGATCCACTTCCGCCTTCGTCTCCATCGTGGCGCCGGTACATTCGAGATCGATCCATGGCGAGATGCATACCGCACCCGAGGGCAACGGCACACCCGCATCGCGCAGCGATACGAGCGTCGCCAGCGTCAACCCGCCCCCCGCTGAATCGCCAGCAATCACGATTGAGGCGGGCGCCACTCCCTGCTCCAACAGCCAGCGGTACGCCGCCACGGCGTCCTGCAGACCCGCTGGAAACGGATTCTCGGGCGCGAGCCGGTAATCCAGCACCAGTGTGCGCGCTCCCGCGGCCCGCGCGATCCGCGAAGTCATTTCACGGTAGCCATGCGCCGAGCAGAGCACGTACGCCCCGCCGTGCAGATAGAGCACCACGCGGTGCGCGTCCGCGCCCTGAGTTGCCAACCAATCCGCCGACGCCTTGCCGATCGTCACCTGCTCGACGTGCACGTCCGCGGGCACGGGAAATTGGGCGTAAAACTCTTCGACATTCCTCCGTGCGTCCAGGAGGTTGTTGTATGGCCGCTCAACCAGCTCTCTCCATTGGGCGATCGCCCGCGCTGCTTCTTCTCGTGGCACCTCAATTTCTCCTCATCCGCTCGCCTGGGGGACACACTCTGCGTCACAAACCCAGGAAAGCGCGCCGCGTGTGCCGCACCACAAGACGCGGCCTCATTTCGTGGCGAGCAGAGTCTTCGCGCGCGCCAACTCCGGCCGATTCGAATGCGCGCCGCCGTCGCAAACCTTCAATAGCTGGCTGTAATATCCCGCCGCTTGCTCCGGCTTTCCCGCCAGCTCCGCGGCGCGCGCGGCGCCGTACAATCCGTTAAACCGGTTCGGCGATTCCTTTTGATTTTTTTCATATTCGACAAGCGCCTCGGCCGGCTGGTTCATCTCCAGCAGCATGTCGGCCAGCATCTCGCGGGCAGGAATCATCGCGATCTCGGGCGCGTCGGCGTCTTCCTGGTCGGCTGCCGCGCGCATTTCCTTCACAGCGTCGTCTTTCTTCCCGTTTGCATAGTCAGCCCACGCGGCGGTCTCCTGCCGCTCGACCGAAACTTGCCCCGGCTTCAGCGTGCGGTAGGGGTCCTTACCGTCGTCGACGGACTTGTAGTCCTCGAAATCCTTGCTCGCGCCCGCGACATCGCCCATTCGCGCCGCCCCGATCGTTCGCGCCCAGTAGGAGTCCACACGGTCGTGTCCGGTGAGTTCCGATGGAATCGGAAGCGCCGCGGCGTGCGCCCAGTCACGCAATTCGAGGTAGTAGCGCGCCGTGAAGAACGTTTTGACCTCTGCACGCTGCGACGCAGATGCCTCCGGAACCGTGTCCACTTCTTCGATTACGTGCCACGCGTCCTTCTCGCGGCCGCTTTGCAAGAAAGCGTAGCCCAGGTAATCCATCGGGTGAAATTCATAATGGGGCTCGGCGAGATGGGCGTTGATTTCGCGTTCCGCTTGAGCCGCGGCCGCCAAATTCGATTGGATTGATTCATCCCACAGCCCCATCCGTGAAAAAATGTGCGACGGCATGTGAATCGCGTGCGAGGATCCCGGCGCGATTTGCGCGTAGCGCCGCGCCGCGTCGAGCGCCAGTGGCGCAAGCTGCGGCCGGTCCGCTGAATGAATCAGATAATGCGCCGCCCCCGGATGATCGGGCTGTGCCGCAAATAATTTATTCAGGACGGCAATCGCCTTGCGCCGGTTCTCGTAATTCTTGTCATCCGGTGGACTCCAGGTCAGCAGCGACAGCGCGTAAAACGCCGCCACTTCGCTATCGTCCGGATATTTCTCGTACATCTTTCCCATCGCATCCGAATAGCGATGGGTGCGCGCGTCGTGATCGAGTTTTTTATTTGTGTCGTAGAAAAGCAGCGCGGCCTGGATGAATTCGGTTTCGCGCGGCGTGCGCTCCTTGATCTTCATCGCCTGCTTCAGGTCGTTGTGGCCTTCCTTCACGGTGGCCGCCTTCGGCTTGTCCCAAAGCTGGTGATAGAGCGCCATGGCCTCGCCCCAACGCGCCATCGCGCAATGCGAGTCGGAGCTCGCGATTTCGACAAAGCCCTTCTCGGATTCGGTGTATTGGAACGAGTGCAGCAATGCGACCGCGCGCTCGAAAGATTTTTGCGCGTCTTGCGAGCACGACGTGGGAAACACCACGGTGCCGAGCTTTTCGCCTTCGCCGTGATGATGGTGCTCCTCATTCTCTTGCGCCGCCACGCGTGCCGGCAGCGCCAGCGCCAGACAGCAGATAATCAGCATGGTTCGAAATCGCATCGCATCACCTCGCGGCTGCGAGTCTATTCGCACGCGCATTTTCGGTCAACCGCACCCGCATCGCAGGGTCGCGCTAATTCGCTTGCAACCGTGCGATGCGTGCATCCATCCAAGCACGACGTGGGAGGGCAAGCTTCGTAACACCGATCGAGCGGAGACACCGGCGCGGCGTGGCTGGCGTTTTGCCACCGCCCAGCGAAGATGTGGCGAGCGGGACGGGCGTGTATAATCGCGTGTCGCTTGCGAGCGACGGACACCTGCGAAGCCCACGCGTGGGCTGATTTCCGTTAACTGGATCGGGCGGAGGACTATGGGCGTGGATGGTTTTTCGGTGAGTAATCGAAAGGGCGGCGCCGCGGCTGGAGCGCGATCGGGCCGAGCCAAACGCGTGCGCGGTGTCGCCGCGGGCGTTGCCGCATTCGCAGCGACGGTTGCGATCGTGGCGGGCGTTCCGAGGGCCGCGGACATCCGCGCGGCTTTGCCGCAAGCCGGAGAGATTGCCGGCGCGGCGGGCGCCGTCATCGATTCCGCAGGAGCGATCTTCGCGCCAAGAGCGTATCCGGCGGGCTACATTCCGGTGGGTGCGCGCGAGCAAGCCGTCAAGCAAATGCGGGCGATGAACGCGCCCGGGAATGGCGCGCAGCGCGTGTGGCATTCAGTTTCATCGAGGGCTTCCGCGACTCCAAATTCCAGCGTGACGAGTCCAATCGCGGCGGTCAATGCAATCGCAATTGATCCTTCGGACACTACGGACAAAACCATCTATGCCGGCGCGGCGGCCGGAGGCGTTTGGAAAGCGACGGACGGCGCGCACTGGCGGCCGCTCACCGACAATCAGCCATCGCTCGCGATTCGTTCGCTCGCGCTCGACGCAGCGACTTCGCCTGCAACGATTTACGCGGGAACGGGCGCGCGAACGGAATCGGGCGAAAGTTTCTACGGTGCTGGCGTGATGAAATCCAGCGACGGCGGCACGACTTGGACGACCTCGGGCAGCGCCGCGTTTTTGAATGACCCTGATGGAGGTGGAGTTTCGATCGAGGCGCTCGCCGTCAGCCCGAACCTGAACACGCATGGAATCCTTTTGGCAGGAGTGAGCGCGTCGCACGGAGCTGCATCGGCCAATGCGAATTCCGGTGGAGTGTGGCGCTCGACTGATGGGGGCGCGACGTGGACGTCGGCGCTCGGCGCGCCGGCCGGCGGCGCCGGCTTCGACGTGAAGTTCGATCCGGGCGATTCTTCGGGGCGGACGGCGTACGCTGCGCTCGGACAATCGAGCGGGAATGCGCCGGCGCCGTGCGATTCGGCGACGCGATGCAATGGCATCTACATGACGCTGGACGCGGGCGCGAACTGGACGCGACTGGCCGGGCTCGATCGGGTCGCAAATGGCGCGCGATTCGGGAAAATCGCGCTGGCACTTGGAGCGCAGCGCGGCGCGAAGACGATTCTCTACGCCGCGATCGCGGATTTTGGCTCGCGGAATTTTTTCGGGATTTTCAAGAGCGGGGACGGTGGAACAACGTGGGCCGCTGTCGCATCGCCTCCAAACGGCCTCTGCGCGAGCGAGTGCTCTGATGGCATGACGCTGGCCGTCAGCCCGAGCGATTCGACGACCATCTTCGCGGGCGGAATGAAACTTTATCGCTCGATTGACGGCGCAAATTCGTGGGAAGACGTGACCACCGATCGCGCAGGCGCCACATTGCCTTCGAGCCAACACGCCATCGCGGTCAGCCACGATGGAGCGCTTATCTATGCCGCCAATGATCGTGGCGTTTGGAGTTCGGCGGACGTCGTGGACGCAGGCGTCGCTGCGGGTTCGCACGTCTGGAACGGTCTCATCGGCCGTTCGAGCGCTTCGTCATTAAGCATCGCTCAATTCATCGGGGATGCGGGCCTCGAGCCGGATGCTTCGAGAGGCGAAAACCCCAGCGGCGCGGGTGGCGCGAATGGTTTGCCGAACCGGGTGGAAACTTCATTTGTCGGCGATCCGCATGACGCGCGAATTTCTTACGCAACGTTTTCCGGTTTCTCCGGAATCAATGGCGATCGGCTCGGACATGTTTTTATGACCGCGAGCGGTGGCGCGCAATGGCGCGACATCAGCGCGAATCTACCGAACATTCCGGCCAACAAGGTGGTCGTCGATCCCGACCTCGCTGAGACGCTTTACGTGGCTACGGACATCGGCGTGTTTGTCACGAGCGATCAAGGCGCGTCGTGGGAGCCGCTAGGCACTGGCTTGCCGCTCGTCCCAGTGACGTCGCTCGCCCTGGAGGAAAGCTCGCGAACTTTGACAGCCCAAACGTGGGGCCGAGGCGCGTGGATGCTCCCGATTGCGGACCAAAACCCCTTGCCGACAGTCACGTCGATCAGCCCGACCAGCGTTGACGTTGGCAACGGCGAGTTCGAACTGACGGTGACTGGCACGAATTTTATTCCGAGCTCGGTGATCAATTTCGGAGACACGAGCCTGACGCCGATTGGAAACACGTCGTCGACTACGATGAACGCCGAAGTGCCGACGAGCGCGTTCGCCACCGCCTCGGTGATTAATGTTTCGGTGACCAATCCGTCGCCAGGCGGCGG
>DASPVY010000083.1:0-4341 GCA_035622115.1 Candidatus Acidiferrales bacterium | reverse complement strand
AGCATTTCCACGTTCGAGAGCATTTCAATCATGCTCTGATTGAAGCGGAAATTGCGAATGCCGCCGGAGATTTTCCCGTTCTCAACGAGAAACGTGCCATCGCGCGTCATGCCAGTGAGAATCTTCTCGTAGGGATCGACTTCGCGGATGTACCAGAGCCGCGTGATCAGGACGCCGCGTTCGGTGGAGGCCACCATATCGTTCACGCTGGCCTGGCCGCCGTTGAAAACCAGATTCATCGGCGCTTCACCGTATTCGTTCGGAAGCGAGAAGCCGTGCCCGGTCGGCTTGGCCTTCATTTTCTTCGCGGTTGAGCGCGCATAAACCAGATTTCGCGGGACGCCGCGATCCACGAGAAGCACTTTTTGCCGCGGCACACCTTCACCGTCGAAAGGCGTACCGGTCTGCAAGGGATGGTACACGTCATCCCACAAGGTCACGTTCGAGCCGAACAGTTGCTTTCCCATGCGGCCGGTGAACATGGAGCGCTTGTCGAGAACGGCGGTGCCCGCAAAATCGTAGAACAGAAATCCGACCAGATCGAGAACGGCCGAGGGCTCGAGAATCACCGTGTAACGCCCCGCGGGAATCTCCTTCGGAGCACGGGAGGCGATGGCCTTGCGGCTGGCCGTCTCTCCGAGCGCATCGGGATCGATCGCCGCGACATTCGGCGAGTTGGACTTGGCCCAGCCGGAGGAATCTTTTTCGAGGATGGTGACGGAAAATTCAGCGCGCGTCTGTTCGTAGTGGGCGAAAAGTCCGCGGGAATTGGCGAGGGCCGATTCCATCATTCCGGTGGAAAAAATGCCGGCTGCGGTCTGCTTGGCCTTTTCCGCGGCGCGGCAAACCCGGGTGACGGCGCGGGCGCGATCCGCAGGGGTGGCCGCGGCCGTTTTCGGAAACCAGCGCGCAACTTTTTGAATTTTCTGCTGCCGCAACCCGGGAAGCAAATCGGGATTTTCCGGCTGAACGCGGGCAAGGCTGGCAGCGGCAGCGACGACGCGCCGCAGCGATTCTTCGTCCGTCTTGTTGGTGGTGGCGCGAGCGGTGCGTCCATCCACGACGGCGCGCACCGAAACACTAAGGTTCTGCTCGGCGACGTTCTGGTGAATGGTGTTGTTGGCGAAACGCGTGAGCGCGTCGCTGACGACGCCGATATCCACTTCGGTCTCGTCGGCATCGCTCAGCTTGAGCACGCGCTCAGCGATGCGATGAAGCTCGGCCGCTCCGAGGCGCTGGCCAGCTCCGCGCGAGCCCACGCTGGCGGGGCCGCGCGATTTCTTCGAGGATTTTCGCTGTGCCGGTGACATTTATTTTGCGAACGCGACGCCGATCTTGACGTTGCGGAAACGCGAGGGCGCCGCGCCGTGGCCCGTGCCCATCGTTTGCATCGGCTGTCCCTTCCCGCAATTCGGCGTGCCCCAAAGAGTCCAATGCTCGCGCGAGCAGATGGCATCGCAACTGTTCCAAAATTCGGTGGTGATTCCGCTGTAGCTCGGATTTTTTATCATCCGCCCGATTTTGCCGTTCTTGATTTCCCAGCCGATTTCCGTGGAAAACTGAAACTGGTAACGGCGGTCGTCGATTGACCACGAGCGATTGGTGGCCATGAGGATGGCATCGTCAGTGTCGGCAATCAGGTCGTCATATTTCCAGGCGCCGGGCAAGAGGCTCACATTGGTCATGCGGATGATGGGCAGGCGATTCCAGCTTTCCGTGCGCATGGTGCCGCCCGAGCGTTTCTCGCCGATAGCCGCGGAGGTCTCGCGGTTGCTCAAATAGCCGGTAAACAGTCCATTGGTGATGATCGGGGTGCATTGGGCCGGCACACCTTCATCGTCGTAGCCGAAAGTGCCGAGACCGGGCCCGTGCGAAAGTTGCGCGTCGGCGACGACGTTGACGATATCGGAGCCGTAGCGCAGCGTGCGCAACTTATCCAACGTCAGAAAACTCATTCCGGCGAAATTGGCTTCCATGCCGAGAACGCGATCGAGCTCGATGGGATGCCCGATCGATTCGTGGATCTGCAAGCCGAGCTGCCCGCTTTCCAAGATTATGGTGCCAGTGCCCTCGGCGCATTGCGGCGCGGAATGGAGCGCGACCGACTCTTCGGCGATGCGCTGCGCGTTGCCGGGAAGATCCAGCGACTCGACCAGTTCGTAGCCCTGCATCATGTGCTGGCCGCCGAAGCTATTGGGATACGATCGCTTCTGAATTTCGCTTCCGGCAAAGCTGGTGGCGACGATGCCCGCGCCCGAAAGCATTTTCAATTGGTGAATGGCGGAGCCTTCGGTGGAGGCGAAGAACTGCTCGATGCGGCGGAAGGACATGGAACCCTCCGCCAGCGTGACGCCTTTCACTTTGCGCATTTCCTTGTCGGCGGCGAGAAGGACTTCGATCTGGCGCTCGACCGGAATGAGGAAGGGGTCCTTGATGAAGGGGCCCTGCCAGGTGTCGATGTAGGCGCCTTCCGGCGCCAGAACGGCGTCGTGAATTTTTGCCAGGGCCGAGGCCTTGGCAATCGCGACGGCTTCCGCGGCGCAAGCCTGAACGCCTTCGCGAGTGAGGCGATCGGTGGCGGCAAAACCCCACGCGCCGCCTGCAATCACGCGAATGCCGATGCCCAGCGATTCACTTTCCGCCAACGAGCCGACTTCGCCATTTTTCACCGAGACGTCGCGCTGGCGAACATCCATCACGCGCGCGTCCGCGTAGGTGGCACCGCGAACTCGCGCGGTCTCAATCGCCCAGTTGGCTAAATCTCTCATTCGAAAAGTGAAGGGTACAAACGAATCAGAAGTTGTGCAGCGCGCCCGGCGTTATCCCCCAACGCCAAGCGGATCTTCGAAAATCTTCGCGCGGCTTGGCTTGCGACCACGCGGCTACAGGCGCGTTACGTTCCTTCGTTCCATGACGAAAGGTAATGTTCCTGCTCGGCCGTGAGTTTGTCGAGCTGAATGCCCATGGATTCGAGTTTCAGCTTGGCGATCTGACGGTCAATGTGTTCCGGGACGGAATAGACCTGACTGTGCAGCTCCGACGCGTGCTTGATCAGGTATTCGACGGAGAGCGCCTGATTCGCGAAGCTCATGTCCATCACCGAAGCGGGATGTCCCTCGGCTGACGAAAGATTGATCAAGCGGCCATCGCCGAGGAGGTAGAGCTTCCGGCCATCCTTCATGACGTATTCATCGACGAACGGGCGCGCCTGCTTCTTGGTGCTCGAAAGCTTCTCGAGCGCGCCGATGTCGATTTCAACGTTGAAGTGGCCGGAATTGGCCATCACGGCGCCGTCTTTCATGTGCTCGAAGTGCTCGGCAGCGAGAACGGACTTGTCGCCGGTGACGGTGACGAAAATGTCGCCAATCTTGGCAGCTTCGTTCATGGCCATCACGCGATAGCCGTCCATCACTGCTTCGAGAGCGCGGACTGGATTGACTTCGGTGATGATGACGTCGGCGCCGAGGCCTTTGGCGCGCATGGCGACGCCGCGTCCACACCAGCCGTAACCGGCGATGACGACGCGGAGCCCGGCGATCAAAAGATTCGTGGCGCGGAGAATGCCGTCAATGGTGGACTGGCCCGTGCCGTAGCGATTGTCGAAGAGATGCTTAGTCTGAGCGTCGTTGACGGCAATGATCGGATACTTCAGCGTGCCATCCTTGGCCATGGCGCGAAGGCGGATGACGCCGGTGGTGGTTTCTTCGGTTCCCCCGATGACGTCCTTCACGAGATCGGGATGCTTGGTCAAAAGCTGGGTGACGAGATCGGCGCCGTCGTCGAGGGTGACCTGCGGCTTGTGATCGATGGCCGCGGTGATGTGCGCGTAATAGGTGGCATTGTCCTCGCCCTTGATGGCGTAGGTGGGAATGCCGAAATCCTTGGTGAGCGCCGCGGCGACCTCATCCTGGGTGGAGAGCGGATTGGAAGCGCACAGAACGAGATCCGCGCCGCCGTCGCGAAGCGTGATGGCGAGATTGGCGGTCTCGCTGGTCACGTGAAGACACGCGGACATGCGAACGTCCTTGAGCGGCTGGTCCTTGATGAATTGCTTGCGAATGAGCTGGAGAACGGGCATGTGCTGATTGGCCCATTCGATTTTGCGACGGCCGCGGTCGGCGAGAGCGATGTCTTTCACATCACCGGCAATCTTGGGTGCTGTGTTCACGAAATTTCTCCTTCACTCTGTGTCGGAAGGGATTAGCTGCGAGATACGGCAACAGCGCCGCGCGAGGCCGACTCGCTGCGGAGTGTATCCGCCTTGTCGGTCCGCTCCCAAGTGAAACCAGATTCGTTCCGTCCGAAGTGGCCGTACGCCGCCGTCGGGAAATAGATGGGGCG
>DASPVY010000082.1:0-6415 GCA_035622115.1 Candidatus Acidiferrales bacterium | reverse complement strand
GACCACAGCCTCGCTGCCGTCCCGTCGCTCGTCCAGGATTTCCATTTTGCCGCCGCGGGCGAGCTCTCGAGCGAGCCTTATGCCTATCTGAATGTTGGAGCTACTCCGATCTATTTTTCGCTGATTTTCTTTTTCTTCATGCTGCTCGCGACGGGCGGAATTCTCGAAGCCTACTGGCGCGATGAAACTCTCTCGACGGGCGAATTCTTCCACTGCGGCGGCATGTATTTCTGGCGGTTCTTGCGCCTCGTGATTTTTCTGGTTCTTGTCCTGATTCCCTTCGGGCTCATTGCCTGGGGCGCCCGAACTGCCGCAAGCGCCGTCGAGGCGCGATCTGTTTCGCCCTATGCCTGGTTCTGGTTGATGGGCGGAGCGATTCTCGTTCTGCTGTTGCTGCTGATGTCAATTCGGCTTTGGTTTGACATGGCCGAGATTATCGCGGTTGTCGATAGCGAATGGCGAAGCCGCAAATGCCTGCGCCGCGCCGGAGCGTTACTGCGTGGAAATTATGGCAGCTTGTTCTGGCTCTATCTGAGAATCAGCATCGTGGGCTGGATCGGCCTTGCGCTCGGCCTTCACGTTTGGGTATACCACGTGAACTCGGCGTCGATCATGACGTCATTCCTACTAAGCCAGTTGATTGTCCTTTTCTGGCTAGGGATGCGTTTCTGGCATCGTGCCAGCGAGGCTCTTTGGTACAAGAATTATCTCGCCCGTTCTGAAGAGACTGGTGTTGCTCCTGAGTTTTCTCCAAACGAACCAGAGCTTGCCGCCAGTGTGCGCTAGAGGCGCGCCGGCCTGAAATCGCAGCTTCTCGCCGCACGTTGCGCGCGCGGCGGCCTACGTGCCCAGACGGCGCGCGATGCGCGTCAATCCGATGATCGCGCTCAGATATGAGTAGATCTTCGATGATTCTTCTGCTGCTGGCCTTCGTGGCTCGATACTTTGTTTGACGACGAATCTCTTGCAAAAGATAGGAGGCTAACCAGACGAGACCGTAGGTCTCCTGTCGACCGGACTCAGTACGCGCGGCGCAATTGCGGGCATGCGTGGTATGAAGTAGACTCCTCAGTTTACTGGTCAGCCGGATTCTGCGCTGTAGAGTGAGCCTTCATTTCCGGCAGGATTCCGCGCCAATTCTAGAGAATCGAGGCTATCGAAGCTCATGCTGGTTGTCATGAAGTCGGTTGCGACGGACGAGCAGATTCGCGCTGTCTGCGATCGCATCGAGTCGCTTGGCTACAAGGCCCACCCGATCCCAGGCGCCGCCCGCACGGCCATCGGAATCACCGGCAACCAGGGAGCCGTCGATCTCGGAACCCTTGAAGGAATGCCGGGAGTAGCTGAGTGCATTCCGGTCAGCAAGCCCTACAAACTGGTGAGTCGCGACATCAAACCCGAAACTTCCGTCATCTCTATTCCGACACCTCTCGGCGACGTAACTTTTGGCGGACCGGCTGTGGCAATCGTGGCTGGACCTTGTGCGATTGAGAGCGAGCAGCAGGCTTTTGCCATAGCCGAAGCTGTCAAGAAGTCCGGGGCACGCCTGTTTCGCGGCGGCGCGTACAAGCCGCGCACTTCGCCGTACAGCTTTCAAGGTCTCGGCGAACCCGCTTTGAAAATCCTTGCGGCCGTGCGCGACCGCTTCGGTCTTGGCATCGTTACCGAAGCGGTTGACAACGAAAGCCTCGAACTTGTCGAACGCTACGCCGATGTGATTCAAATTGGCGCCCGCAATATGCAGAATTTCTCGCTCCTCAAGCGCGCGGGAAAAGCCAAGAAACCGGTGCTCCTCAAGCGTGGGATGTCCGCCACTCTCGACGAATTCCTGATGGCCGCCGAATACATTATGGCGGAGGGAAATTATGAAGTGATCCTTTGCGAGCGCGGCGTGCGCACGTTTTCCGACCACACGCGAAACACGCTCGATCTCAGCATGATTCCTGCTGTCCAGTTCCGGAGCCATCTGCCGATTGTCGTTGATCCGAGTCACGGCACAGGCCGGCGCAACAAAGTTTTGCCGCTTTCGCGCGCCGCAGTCGCCGTCGGCGCCGATGGAATCCTGGTCGAGGTTCACAACGAACCCGAGCGCGCTCTCTCCGACGGAACGCAATCCATCGTTCCCGAGGAATTCGCGCAACTGATGAACGAAGTGCGTTCGATTGCGGGCGTACTGAACCGATCGCTCAACTGATTTTGACTTGAAGAAACTGCATCTGAACTATCGCGTCGTCGTGCTGCTCGTGATTCTCGCGCTCGTGGGCGTACGCGAACTCTGGCTCGAGCAGCTCCCCGCGTATTTGCGCCCCGGCTTGCATCTCGATGCTTACGTCGCGAATACTGTAGATAGCACCATAACCGCGATCGATCTCGTCAAGCTCTCCCCGGTCGCCACAATCACCGTCGATGCCGGCCCCAGCGGCCTTCGCGCGCATCCGGTCCGCGCTGAAATCTGGGGCGTCAGCTCCGTCGCGGGCACGGCGTGGGTGTTAGACGCGAAGGCAAACCGGATCGCCAGCCGCATTCCTGTCGGCGCCGCGCCATTTGCCCTGGATTTTTCTCCCGACGGACGTCGCGCCTTTGTGGCGGCATCGGGCGCGAATTCCATTGTGGCCATCGATTGTGCCAGCCGCCAGATTGTCGCGCGCGGCCGCGCCGGCCGCACGCCGTGGATTGCTCGAATTACTCCCGATGGGAAAACTCTCGTCGTTTCGAACCGCGACGACGCTACCGTGTCGCTCCTCGACGCACAGACTCTTGCCCCGCTTGCCGTGATTCCGGTAGCCCCGCGTCCGGAGCAGATCTCGATTCTTCCTGACAGCTCCAAGGCCTTCGTCACTTCGGGCGGATCCACTCAGGTATCCGTTGTGGACCTCGGGAGGCGGGTCCTGCTCGCAAATCTCGATATCGGCGGCGTCCCCGACGATCTCGTTCTGAAGCGCGACGGCGGCGAACTTTACATCAGTTCGGCGCAGTCCCACGGACTCGTGATCGTCAATACGCAAACTAACGAGGTCGTCGAGTTCTTGCTGCTGGGAATGGCACCGGGCGCTGGAGCGCTCACAGCGGATAGCTCATCTATTTATGTCGCTGATTCAGCAGCGGGCGATGTGGTCCCCATCGCCGTTGACCAGCGAAAGGTCGCCCGGCCGATCACCGTCGGCCAGAAACCCGTGCGCCTCGCGCTCACACCCGGCGGCGACATGCTTCTCGTGGTTGACACGCAATCAAGCGACCTTGCGGTAGTGCGCACCTTGACCAGCGGTTTGATTACCCTGATTCCTGTTGGCCAGGGGCCGCGGGACATCGCAATCAAAGTTTTCTAAGTTTCGGCTCGCGGACTCGCGGATGTCCGTCGCCGCGGGGCGCCGGGCGAATTTGGGCTTGGCCCCGCGCGAAATCTCGCCTATTGGACGTCGAGCGTGAGCGAAGTTGTGCTGGTCACCTTCTGGTTCGTCCCCGTCACCGTGAGTGTGTAAGTTCCCGCGGGCGTTCCCTGCGAATCCAGAGCCGGTTGGCCGCCACCGCTGCAAGCCGTCATAACCGACCACACGAAGAGTATTAGCGCGATGCCTCGCGCGAACGTGCGCGCGCGCCGCCGGCCGCGATTGGTGGCAAAGTACAGCGGAGTGATATAAGCGAGCGCTAAAATCGCGATCATCGCGACAATCATCGGCGCCCGGTGGCCCTGATCATTTTTCGAAGATCTTTCGTTTCCATTCGTCTCAGTCGTCGCCGCCGCCGTCGTCACATTCACGGCAAACGCGACCGGCGCCTGGCCCGTCACGCTTACCGATGCCGGATCTGCTGCGCAGGCTGCCGACGGCGGCGCTCCCGTGCACGTTATCGCCACGCTGCCGGAAAATCCGCCCGCGGGAGAAACCTGCAGGTTGTAGGTGGCCGTCCCTCCCGCGCTTACCACGATCGACTGCGGCGCGCCAGGCTGCATCCCGATCGAAAAATTAGTTCCATCCCCGGTAACCGGAATTACCTGCGGCGAACTGGGGGAGTTGTCCGTGACGTTTAGATACGCGGAACGAGAACCCGCCGTAGTCGGCGCGAATATCACGCTGATTTGGCAAGAACCCCCGGGCACGAGCGACGTCCCGCAATTCTGTGTCGCGGAAAAATCTGACGGGTCCGCGCCGGTGAAAGCCAGCCCGGAGATTGCGAGCGCACCATTGCCGGCGTTCGTTACTTCGATCGGAGAGGCCGCACTCGAAGATCCCACGGCCTGCGGCGCAAACGCCAAACTCGAGGGAGACATCGAGACGCTAGGCACGAGCCCTGTCCCGCTGAGCGGCACCGATTGCGGGCTCCCGGAGGCGTTATCGGTCACCAGCAGAGTCGCAGAAAGAACTCCGCCGGCGATCGGATCGAACTGAATGCTGATCGTGCAACTGGGCGGATGCGGATTGGTTTGGCTGGGAGGATTCAGCGTGCCCGGACAGTTGTTGCTTTGTGTGAAATCCGTCGGATTCGAACCGCTAATCGCGATGCTTGAAATATTGATGGCCGTCGCACCGGAATTCTGCAAGCTCACGGTCTGAGGCGAAGTCAGCACTTCCAGTGTCTGCGACGAAAAACTCAGGCTTGAGGGTGACACTGTCAGCACAGCCGAACTTCCAGTTCCGCTCAGACTCACGGACTGGGGCGAGCCCGAGGCGTTATCGGCAAACAGAACAATTGCGGACTGCGATCCCGTGACGCTTGGCGTGAACGCGACGTTGACATTACATGACGCACTCGCTGCAAGCGTGCCGCCACTGATCGGGCAATTCGATCCCGAAGCAAATGCGAACTCCGGCGCATTCGGTCCCGCGATTGAAATCGTGCTTACTTGCGCCGTTAGGCTTCCGGTATTCGTCATCGAAATGGTCTGCGGGCCGCTTGTTGTTCCCACTACTTGCGAAGCAAACGTAAGCACGGCCGGCGCCACGCTCACGCCCGGAGCCGCGGTAACACCGTTGCCTGAGATCTGAATGCTCTGGACCGAGCCAGGAACGTTTCCTGTGTTGTCCGTGAACTGAAGTTGAGCGCTGAAATTGCCCGTCATTGTTGGCTGAAAATCGACTCCCACCATGCAGTTCGCGCCCTGCTGCAAAGGCGCATTCCCGCACGTATCCAGGCCCCCATATCCAAATTGCGCTACATCCAAACCCGTGATGCTCACGTTTGTAATGTTCAGCGCCAAGTTGCCTGAGTTAGCAAGTGTCACTACTTGCTGGTTCACGGTTCCCACAGCCTGGTTGCCGAACGAGACGATTGCGGGAGTCGCTGAAGCCACAGGCTCCTCCCCCGTTCCATTCAGGTCTACGCTTTGCGGGCTTCCCGGCGCGTTATCGGCGAAACTCAGCGCGGCTGATTCCGCGCCGGCGATGGACGGCGAAAACGTCACGCTAATCGCGCAATTGGCGCCCGCGGCGAGCAGATTCGGCGCAATTGGACAATCATTGGACTGAGAAAAATCGCCGGCATTCGCACCGACAATTGCCACGCCGCCGATGGCCAACGGCAACGTGCCGGCGTTTGTGATCTGGCTCGCTTCCGGTGGATTCGCGCTGCCCACCAGCTGATTTCCAAAATTCAGCTGTGGCGCGTTAAAGGAGACAATTGGCCCGATTGTGGCATTCTCGGCGAGCGCTACGAGAAACGCGTCGGGGAGCGGCGGCGATTCCTGGCAGCTTGGACAAGTAAGCTGCTCGCCCGTCTGAGGATTCCCCGCGAGTGGAAAATCCGGCGACGTTGTACTGCCTGCTACAAAAACACTTCCCAGCGCCGTGGCCGCAACCCCATTGACTTGGGCGGCGTTTCGTCCGCCCAGCAACGTCGAATACAACAGCGACGCGGCGCCGGGTTGCGTCGTATCAAACTTGGCGACGAATCCATCATTCGTGCCGCTAAAGGCCTGCAGTGTCTGATACGTCGGAAAATTCGGCGATGTCGTATTCCCAGCAAGGTAAACCGCGTCTTCTCCGAGCGCGTCGACGGCCAGAGCCGAATCGCTTTCGCTGCCGCCGAAATACGTTCCGTAGTTGAGCGACGCAGCCCCCGCCGTGGTCAGGCTCACCACGGCGAAAAATCCGTTCGCCATGCCGTTCAGCGTCGTTTGATAGCCGGAGATTGTTGGCGCCGTGAAGATCGCGCTCGATTGCGTTGAGCCGGCTAAATATGCGTTCGCTGGAATCGCGCCATCCACGGCGACCGCGAACGCCTGGTCGGAATTGCTGCCGCCCAAAAATGTAGAATAGAGCAAGTCTTGTGAGCCCAGTCCGTTAGGGCTGATGCACATCAAGAATGCATCGTAGGCTCCGCCTCCGTACGTCGTTTGAAATCCATTCTTCGTCGGGAACCCGCTTCCCGGCTGCGATGTGAAACCCGCCAGGTAGTTGTTTCCGAGAAGATCCGCCGCAAT